>NZ_JBRJGQ010000011.1:0-119734 GCF_053628575.1 Roseovarius sp. MBR-51 | reverse complement strand
TCGCCGGTGGTGGCAGGCGAAGTGCTGACCGCCACCAACGAAGATACCGCGATCACCTATGCGGCGGCGGATCTGCTTGGCAATGACAGCGATGTCGACGTTGATACACTGAGCATCGCCAGCGTGACCTCGGGCACCAGCGGCACGGCAGTGCTGAACGGCGACGGCACGGTCACCTTCACGCCGGTTGCGGATTTCAACGGCGCGGCGGAGTTCACGTATACGGTGACTGACGGCACCGCGACCACCGGGGCGGTCACGGCGAGCCTCAACGTGACGGCGGTCAACGATGCGCCGGTCGCCAGTGGCGAGACGCTGACCGCGACGGCCGAGGATACTGCGATCACCTATGCGGCGGCGGATCTGCTTGGCAATGACAGCGATGTCGACGTTGATACACTGAGCATTGCCAGCGTGACCTCGGGCACCGGCGGCACGGCAGTGCTGAACGGCGACGGCACGGTCACCTTTACGCCCGATGCGGATTTCAACGGGGCGGCGGAGTTCACCTACACGGTGACCGACGGCACCGCGACCACCGGGGCGGTCACGGCGAGCCTGACGGTGACGGCGGTCAACGATGCGCCGAGAGTTGCGCTCGACAACGTGGTGATTAGCCTGCCGGAAGATGCCGACACATCCAATCGGATCAAGATGGCCGATATCATCGTGACCGATGATAGCCTTGGCGAGGCGGTCTTGGGCCTCTTGGGCGCAGATGCGGCGCTGTTTGAAATCGACGGTGCCGAGCTCTTTCTGGTGGCTGGCGCAGCGCTGGATTTCGAAAGTGATGCAGAGTTGCAGGTCAGTGTTACCGTGAACGACCCCACACTCGGAACAGGTGTAGAAGATACGGTAGGGCTGTTGTTGACCATCACCGATGTAGAGGAGAACGACACCTCGCAACCCATCGCCACACCGGGTCCTGACTCGATCGTCGGGAGTGCTGGAGCAGACATTTTCAACGGTCTCGCTGGTGACGATACCATGTTCGGTGGCAACGGGGATGACACGCTGGGCGGCGCCTCGGGCAATGATATGGTGCTGGGCGAGGACGGCAATGACAGTCTCGGTGGTGGGTCTGGATCGGACACACTCAATGGTGGGTCCGGGAACGATACGCTTGGCGGCGGACAGGATGATGATTTCCTTTCGGGGGGCAGCGGTGACGATGTCCTATCGGCGGACACCGGGAACGATGTGATTGGTGGCGGTGAGGGGGACGATGTTCTCCGGGGAGGCTCGGGCAACGACAGTCTCTACGGCGGTCAAGGCAATGACGGCTTGGCTGGCGGACAAGGCGACGATCTTGTGAAGGGCGGGGCGGGCGACGATTGGATCGCAGGCGGAGCCGGGGCCGATACAATCTTTGGTGCAAGCGGTAACGACACGATTGGCGGCGGACTTGGAGTGGATTCGATACATGCCGGCTCTGGGGACGACGTGATTGCCGCAGGCGGTGGAGATGATAGCGTCAACGGCGGCATCGGCCATGACACGATTCTGGGTGGAGATGGACAAGACGAACTCAACGGTGGCGCAGGCCGGGACGACATCGACGGCGGGGCGGGCGACGACAGGATTGATGGAGGGCTGGGTACTGATCTGCTTCAGGGCGGTCTTGGTGATGACCTCCTGTTTGGGGGCGGGGCCAACGATACCCTGGACGGTGGAGCCGGAGCGGACACGTTGCGCGGCGGCGAGGGCAACGATGTGCTGACCGGAGGATTCGGCGCGGATGTCTTTGTCTTCGCCAGTTTTGATGGCGCCGACACAGTGAGCGACTTTCAGGACGGGGTTGATCTGTTGGTCTTCGAGGGGGGGCTGGGTTTCTCGGATCTGACAATTGCGGACACCGGCGAGGGGGCCATGATCACTGGCAACGGTAGCAGCATCCTGCTTGCAGGCCTTGATGCGGACCAAATCGACGCCGCAGATTTCTTGTTCTGACCGTTCGGCGCCCCTCTTTGAGCTTTCCGGTTTTTCATTGAACGACCGGAAAGCTCTCATCCTTTGACTTGAGCACGCCGCCCGGAAACCTCTCTTGCCACGTCTTCGTTGAGGGGGACGTTACATGTCCGCTTGCGGTGTTGGCTGCATAGATAGCGCCGATGCCGGTCTGCCATCGCGCCATCTCAGAAACGGAATGGGCCCTCGCCATGGCGCAACGGCACTTCGGTCCAAACCCCACCGGCGGCCGTGTCGATCACCGCGCATCCGGTCGGACCTGTCATGAACCCAACCGGCGCATCCTCGCGCAGGTCCAGAGCGAATGCACTACAGCAGGACGGGGCCGTCACAACCGGATGTCGTCCCAGAAGGCCATGATAGACACCGTGCACATGCCCCGCGAGCACCCGGACCGGCGTATCATACTGATCCAGAACAATCCTTAGAGCGTTGGGATTTTCAAGACCGATACCATCCATGAACCGGAGTCCGGTCCGCAGCGGCGGATGATGCAGTGCAACCAGTGTATGCCTGCCTCCTGCCGTGGACAGAGCCTCGGACAAGAGCGCGAGGCTTTCGTCGCGCAAGACGCCGCCGCCCTTGCCTTCGATCAGCGTATCAAGGCCGATGACGCGCGTGTCCCCGATATCTGCGATCCAGTCGATCAGGCCAGTTGGCCGCATCTCGGGCAGGTTGGAAAACGCGGCTCTGAACGCCTCTCGATCATCGTGATTGCCGGGCACCACAAGCAACCTGTGTCCCAATCGCTCGAGTTCCCGGCGCGCGATCTTGTAGCTCTCGGCGCTGCCATCATCGCTGATGTCGCCGCTCACAAGAACTGCATCCACCGGTCCAATGGCATCAAGCCGGTCGATGAGCGTGTCTATGGCCACCCGCAACAGACCGGCTGTGTCGAGTTGACCGGAGACCAACTGCCCCTCGGGGACAACATGAAGATCCGACAGATGAAGAAATCGCGCCATGCTCTATTTGATCCCGGTGCGCAGAAAGGCCTGCACGAACTGTCGTTGAAAGACGAGAAAGGCGACCAGCAAGGGGGCCACGGACATGATCGTTGCCGCCGAGATCACGCTGATGTTCACGCCATTCTCGGGCGCACCAAAGATCGACAGCCCCACGGTAAGCGGCCGTGTCTCGGGTGAGTTGGTGACAATGAGCGGCCAGAGAAAGTTGTTCCAATGGGTCGAGACCGACACCAGCGCATAGGCGAGATATGTGGGCCGCGCGAGGGGCACATAGACCCGCCACAGGATGCCGAACCAGCCGCAGCCCTCGACACGGGCCGCATCGTGCAATTCGATCGGCACGCCCTTGAAGGCCTGACGCATCAGGAAAATGCCAAAGGCAGACGCCATATAGGGCATGCCCACCCCGAGGATCGTATCGAAGAGACCAAGGCGCGAGATCATCACGTAATTCTCGACGATGAGCACCTCAGGCAGAATGAAAAGCTGCATCAATACCAGAATGAACACCACATCCCGCCCCGGAAACCGCACCTGAGCAAAGGCGAAGCCCGCCAGCGTCGTAACAAAGAACTGCCCGATCAAAATGACCGTCACCAGAAGGAAGGTGTTGAGAAAATACTTGAGCCACGGCGCACCAGCCCATGCGGTGCGGAAATTGTCCAATATCAATGGCGCGGCGAGATTGAAATTGACCGCATCCGACGTTGTGTGGAACGCCGCCCAAAAGGCGAACACAAGCGGCGATATCCAGATCACTGCCAAAAGGAGGGCACCAAAGGTTTCGAGATGTCGGGACAGGCCGCTCATTGGTAATGTGTCCGCTTGTCGAGAATGGTGAATTTGATCCCTGCCACGAGGCCGAGCGCCAGCAGCACAAGGATCGTCATCGCCGCCGCCTGCGGCGCATCGAAAAAGGCGAATGCCATTTCCCAGATGTAATAGAGGATCAGTTTCGAGGCGTCGTTGGGCCCGCCCTTGGTCAGAATGAAGAGATGGTCGATCAGCTTGACCGAGTTGATCAGGGCGTTGACCATGATGAAGAGCGTGGTCGGCATCAAGAGCGGCAGCACGATCCGGCGCGTATAGGTAAAGCGGCTGGCCCCCTCGATATCGGCGGCTTCCTTGAGGTCCTCGGGAATGGTCTGAAGGGCGGCGAGATAGAAGATCATGAAAAACCCCGCCTCTTTCCAGATCGTCACGATGATGACCGCCCATAGTGCGGTTTCCGGCTGACCCAGCCAGTTGACCGAGGGCAGACCAAAGAGCGCGCCGATCTGATCCAGAACGCCCAATCCCGGCGTGTAAAAGAACAGCCACAGATTTGCGGCGGCGATCATCGGCAGCACGGTGGGCGTGAAATAGGCGGTGCGCACAAAGCCGCGTGCCGGGATCTTGGAATTGGCCCAAAGCGCCATGCCAAGGGCAATCGCGATGGAAATGGGAATGGTAGCACCCGCATAGATCAGGTTGTTCGTGACCACCTTCCAAAAGGTTGGATCGGCGAAGAGGTCCGTGTAATTCTCTGTGCCCACGAATTCACTGGGCTTGCGCCGCGTGTCACGGCTGAACATGCTGGTCCAGAGCGTCGCCAAGGACGGATAAAAGGCAAATGTCGCGAGCAGGATCGCGGCAGGCGACAGCATGAGCCATCCGTAAATCGCCTGTCTGCGGCGTTCGATGTTCACGTGGTTCGCCATGTTCGGCCTTTTGCCCTATCAGATACCGGCTCAGATACCGGCGCCGGGCGGGTGCCCGACGCCGGTGAAGCGCAGAAGCGGTCGACGGATCAGCGGTAGTCCTTCAACAGTCGCTCGGCGGCGTCCTGCGCCTCGGTCAGAGCATCGGCGGGCGATTTGCTGCCCGTCAAGGCCGCCTGAATGGCGTTGTTGAGCCCATCGCGCACGCGCGCTGTCTCGAAGGTCGAGAATTCGGCAACAGCGTTTTCAAGCTGATTGCGCGCCACGAGAGCCGGTGGGAACTCTGCGGTATAGGCCTTGAGCGCGTCCGTTTCGTAGGACGCAGGCGACACGCCCATATAGCCGGTTGCAATTGACCACTCGGCGGCCTGTTCGGGTGCTGTCATGAACTCGATTAGCTTGAGGGCTGCGGCGCGCTCTTCGTCGGTGGTGTCCTCGAAGACATAGAAATTGCCTCCGCCGGTGGGCGAGCCGGGCCGCACATTCGCCGGAAGCACCGACACCCCGAAATCAAAGCTGGCTTCGTTCTTGACCGCCGTCAGATTGCCGGTGGAATGCCACATCATCGCCGTCTGCCCTTCGAGAAAGGCCTGACGCAGCGTGCCCCACTCGACCGTGCCTTCGGGCATGATGCCATGCTCGGTCGAGAGCGATTTCCAGAATTCCAGTGTCTCGACAACCGCCGGGTCGTCGAAATAGGTCTCGAGCCCGTCACCCGACATCAGCTCCTTGCCGTTCTGAATGGCGAGCGCCTGAAACATCCAATAGGGATAGCCAGTCGAGGGGATCATCAGCCCATAGGTGCCATCCTTGGTCAGGGCCTTGCCCATGCTCACCATCTCGTCCCAGCTTGCGGGCGGGGCCTCGGGATCGAGACCTGCGGTGCGGAACATGTCCTTGTTGTAATAGGCCACGATGGTCGAGCGTTGGAACGGGATGCCCCATGTCTTGCCCTCAATCCGGCTATTGGCCATCAGCGCGGGATAGAAGCTGTCGAGCCAGCCTTGGTCCACGCCTTCGATATCCTCAAAGGCTACAATCTTTTCCTGCTCGATCAAGTCATAGGCGTCGATGGAGAAGAGCACCGCCAATTGCGCAGGTTCCCCCGAGGCCATGGCCGAGAGCGCACGCACGCGCGTGTCATCGTAATTGCCTGAATAGATCGCGTTCACCTTGATATCCGGGTTGGCCTCTTCGAATTTGGCGACGATGCCATCAACGACCTCGGTCAGCGCACCGCCAACCGCAATCGGGTAATACATCGTCAGTTCCGTTTCCGCAGCGACCGGTGCTGCGGTCAGTGTCGCCAACGCTGTTGCCAGACTGATCTTTCTCATGGTGTTCATGGTTTTCTCCCTTGAATTAAAACACGGTCATTCGAACGTGACATCACGCTGTCACGCCAGTCGGATGCCGAAGCCTGTTGCCCTCTGAGTCGAAGAAATGCAGGTCGTCATCGGCAAAATCTATGTCGAGCACGTCTCCGGCCGGAATGTGCCGCAAGCCGGGCATCGAAATCGTCAGCCCGTTCGCCCCCGGATGCGTCAACCCAACAAAGGTCTCCGAGCCCAGGAATTCACACTCTGACACGCGGCATCTAAGGCGCCCCTTGCCTGCCTCAGCCAAGCGCAGGCTTTCGGCCCGGAGGCCGATCTTGGCCGCCCCTTCAAACCCCGGCAGAGCCGCACCGTCGATCAGCGCCATGGGCGGCGCGCCGACGAATTCGGCGACAAAGGTATTGGCGGCGCGGTAATACAGATCCTCGGGCGCGCCGGTCTGCTGGATGCGCCCGTCCTTCATCAACACGACGATATCGGCCATGCTCATGGCTTCGGTCTGATCATGGGTCACATAGACGACGGTGATCCCGAGATCGAGTTGCAGCTTCTTGATATCCTTGCGCACAGATGCCCGCAGCTTGGCGTCGAGGTTCGACAGTGGCTCATCCATCAGGCAAAGCGGCTGGTTGGCCACGATGGCGCGGGCGAGGGCCACGCGCTGTCGCTGACCGCCAGACAACTCGCCCGGCTTGCGCGCCTCATAGCCCAAAAGCCCGGTGATTTCGAGCGCGCGCGTCAGCTTCTCGCGCCGTTCGGCGGCGGGCACCCGGCGCACCTTGAGGCCGAACACCACATTTTCCGCCACGCTGAGATGCGGAAAGAGCGCATAGGACTGAAACACCATCGACAGATTGCGCTCGGAGGGTGCTGCCGTGGTCACGTCCTTGCCATCAATGATGATCCGCCCTTCATCCGGCAATTCCAATCCCGAGAGAAGCCGCAGCGTGGTCGATTTTCCGCAACCGGACGGGCCGAGCAGCGCTACAAAGGACCCGCGCGGGATCGACAGCGAAACGTTCTCGACCCCAAGCTGCCCATTCCAGCGCTTGGCGACATTCTGAATCTCGACGAATGTATCCGACATCATTCGGCATCCTCTGCAAAGGTGATCCGGTCCCCAAGCTGCTCGACCAGTCGGTCAAAGGACGCGGCGGGCGGGCGGTCGCAGATGATGTGGTCGATCTGGGTGATCTTGCCGCCAACGGCGGGGGCCAGACGTCCGAATTTGCTATGGTCTATGACAAGAATGGATTTCCGCGCGTTGTGCCACATGCGGTGGGTTGCGCGGACCTCGGCCTGATGAAATTCCAGCAACTCGCCCTCCGCTCCAATCCCCGCCGTTCCAAAGAGGGCGAATTCGGCGCGGTAGCGGTCAAAAAACTCGACCACCTCCTCGCCTACGAAATCGCGGTCCGGCAGGCGCAGCTCCCCACCCGGCAGGATGATGCGATTGGAAATCTCTTCGCTGAGCGCCATGGCCGCGCTGAGATTATTGGTGACGATGGTCAGTTCCTTCTTGCGATGCAGCGCCCGCGCCACGCTGAGCACGGTGGAGCCGATGGAGATAAAGACCGTGGCCCCATTCGGGATCAGCGCCGCCGCAGCATTGGCAATGGCGCGCTTGCCCACAAGATTCGTGCCTGCGCGCTGATCGAACGGCGTGTTACGCCGCCCTTCGGCCAGTTCGATGCGTCCATGTGAGCGTTGCAGTGTGTCGCCATCGCACAGGATATCGAGGTCGCGGCGAATCGTCTGCATCGACACGCCGAACATCTCGGCGAGCGCGCCCACGCTCACCCCTCCCTGTTCCTGAACGACCTGCTGGATCAGATCGTGTCGCCTGCTTTTCTTGGACGCCATATCAGTTTCCATGGTTTTGCCCGATTGTTGGTCACGAAATGCAACAAAGCAACATTTATTTGCGCAGTTTGCGTACAGTTTTGCGGCAAGAGGAGTCGCTCCAGTCCGAGAACTGGCCAGTTTCTCCAGTTTCAAGCTATAAATAGGGATATCCCAGGAGTGTGACAGACGTATGAAATGTCGTTTTGTTGTTTTTGGCTTTCAATTTTTTATCTGCGCTGTAAGTTTTCCCCAAGCTGGATGTAATCTCCAGTTCTGCGGCATCCGCAGTTCGACCTAGTCAGGGAACCAGCCAAGCTGATGGATACTGTCGCGACCATATTCGACCGCTACGAGGCTGTGCGCCATCGCCTGCCCTTGGCCAGATCTCAAGACGGAACATCGGAAATCAGCTCACTGCATGACATTGCCGCACATGCGGATGCCTTTGTCTTTGACGCCTACGGTGTGCTGAATATCGGTGAGGCCGCCATTCCCGGTGCCGCGCAACGGCTGAGAGAATTGCGCGACATCGGCTGTCAAATCCGGATTCTCTCCAACGCGGCCAGTTACACCCATGCCGGGGCCGTGTCCAAATTTCGGACCCTCGGCATGGGGGTGCGGGATCACGAGATCATCACCAGCCGCGACGCGACGCTGGCGCATCTGGACCGCAGAGTATGGGGATGTATCGCCGCTCCCCAGGACAATCTGTCAGATATTACGGTCCCGACACGTCGCCTTGTCGATGATTCTGCGAGCTATGATGAGGTCGAGGGGTTTCTGTTTCTATCGACCGAGGTCTGGTCACTGGAACGACAGGCGCTTCTGGAAGCGTCGCTGCTCAATCGGCCAAGACCGCTGATCATCGCCAATGCAGATCTCGTTGCCCCCCGCGAACACGGGTTCTCTCTCGAGCCCGGTTATTTTGGTCATCGGCTCGCAGATCGCGGCATTCCCGACATCCGGTTTGTCGGCAAGCCATTTCCCGCAGTCTACGAGATGATTGAAGCCTCATTGCCCGGTATTTCGCCGGGTCGGATCGTCATGTGCGGAGATACGCTTCACACGGATATTCTGGGTGCAACGGCGCGGGGCTGGCAGACAGTTCTTGTAGAGCACGACGGCCTTTTCTCCGGTCAAGACACCTGTGCGTATTTCAATCAAGCCAAGCTCTTTCCAACTTGGAGACTGTCGCGCATCTGACGCATCGTGTGGCGCGTTGCCGTAAATCGGTGAGGTACGCAGAGAGCCCAAGACGACCGACTCTTTTGAACGCAGGCTCCGGTCCGCCAGACAGTCCAAAAGCGGCCGACTCGATGTCGACCGCTTTTGTGTCGTGTTACATGCTGGAGGCGTCAGACGCTTCTCGACCAGTCATCCACCTCTTTTTCGGCCTCGTCCTTGGATATGCCGTATTTTTCCTGAATCTTGCCGACCAGTTGCTCGCGCTCACCGGCAATCTGTTGCAGGTCGTCGTCGGTGAGTTCGCCCCATTTGGACTTGGCTGCACCTGCGGCTTGTTTCCATTTGCCTTTGATAATATCCCAGTTCATCGGTTTCTCCATATTTGGTTGACGCATGGAGGAATAACGCAGCGCCGCGCGGATGGTTCCCTTCCTGTCCAGATCAACGTGGGTGCATCAGCGCCAGTCGATCTCGAAGCGGCAGGCGGGCGCGCCGGTGGCACAGCAGGAGGATTCGATCGCATGGGCGCGTGGATGAACCAGCCGGGCAAAGAGCCGCTCGAAGACGGCGGCGTGCCAATGGCAGAGCGGGGCTGGGGCCCTCTCGCCGCGTATGATCGGGTTGTCGGTGAGGGTAAAGACCACCGGCGGACCGGATTTGGCGGTCAGTGTGCCGGTGCCGCAAAAGGTCCAGCCATGGGCGAGAATGGCGCGGGTCAGGATCGGCGCCGCGACACGCGCAGGCAGGGCGCGCAGCAGGGTTTGCGCGGCGTGCGGGATGCGGTGGGCGAGGATGTAATCGCCGGTGCCTTGGCCTGCGGCAATGGCGATTTTACGCGCGTTCTCAGGGTAATGCCACCGCAGCGCGCCGTGCAGGGCGGCGACGCGGGCCTCGTCGATCATCGCGGTCGGATCGGGCAGAGGATCAAAGCCAAGGGGGGCAAAGAGCGCGCGGCGCGCGCCCTCACCCGCGATACGGTCCATCGCGGGGGCCAGTTGCAGCACCGCATTGGGGCCAATGCGGGCGGTCATGTGACAGCCGTCAGGCATCCATCTGCTGTGTGCTGCCGCCGCAGGCGCGGACCTCGGCCCCATTGGGCATCTTGAAGCCATCGTTGCGGTCGATGGCGCGGTCTTTCATCTGGGCGCGCACCGCCTCGCGGCGTTCGGCGGCACGGGCGGCGCGGTCGGCGCTGGCCTCCCAATCCTCCATCTGGGCCTCGGCGATGGTGCGGGTTTCGTCGAAATCGAAGTGAACGCTGTTCTTGGTCTGGGGCCCCCAATACCCTGCCTTGCCCAAATCATAGAAGGTGCGGGCAAAGCCGGCCTTGAGGAACGCCTTGAGACAGCCCAAGAGATAGCGCCGCCGATAGCCTGTGCCGCGCCATGGATAGTGAAAGAGCGCCTTGCGCATGTAAAAGCGGCGGTAGTTCTTCATTACCCCGTCGAGGAGTTCGCCGCGCGTCATGGCGGCGGGTTTCATGATCGGTGTGACAAAGTTATATTTCGAGAAATCAAAGACTTCGACCTGGTCGCGGAGCTCCTGAAAGAGCGGTGTGAAGGGCCAAGGCGTATACATCGCCCAATTGGCGAGGTCCGGCTGCCAGTCCCAAGCCATCTGGAAGGTCTCCTCCAGCGTTTCGGGGGTCTCATTATCCAGACCGACGATGAACTGCGCCTCGGTAAAGATATCCGCCTCGCGCAGAAGCTGGATCGCCTCCTTGTTCTGGGCGACGGTGGTTTCCTTGTTGAACTGGTCGAGTTTCAGTTGCGCGGCCGCTTCGGTGCCCAGAGAGACGTGCACCAGCCCGGCTTTGCGGTAGAATTTCAAGAGGTCGCGGTCGCGGTAGATGTCGGTGACGCGGGTGTTGATGCCCCATTGCACGCGGGCTGGCAGGTCGCGAGCGATGAGTTCCTCGCAGAATTGCACGAATTTCTTTTTGTTTATCGTGGGTTCCTCATCCGCGAGGATGAAAAAGCCGACGCCGTGGTTGTTGACGAGATTCTCGATCTCATCCACCACCTTCTTGGGATCACGCACGCGATAATCGCGCCAGAATTTCCATTGGCTGCAGAAAGAGCAGGTGAAGGGGCAGCCGCGCGCCATGTTGGGGATGGCGACCCGTTTGCCAAGCGGCACGTAGATGTATTTTTCCCATTCGAGGAGCGACCAGTCCGGATTGATCGCGTCAAGATCCTTGACCGTCGGGGCGGCAGGGGTGGCGGTGATGGTGTCGCCATCCAGATAGGCCAAGCCCTTGATCGATTTACGCTTTTCGAGCCACTGGCCAGAGTCGGCGGCGCGGATCAGGTTGAGGAATATCTCCTCGCCCTCGCCGCGCACGATGACATCCACCCAAGGGGCCTCGGAGAGCACCTGTTTATACATGAAAGTCGCATGCACGCCGCCCAGGACCCGGAGCGCGTCAGGCACCACCTCTTTTGCGAGTTTGAGAATGTTTTCAGCGACATAGATCGAGGGGGTGATGGCGGTCACACCCACAACATCTGGCTTGAGATCGCGCAGGCGGCTGCGCAGGCTGTCATCCTCGAGATTGTTGGTCATGGCGTCGATAAAGGTGACGTCGGTATATCCTGCATCACGCAGGTGGCCCGCCAGATAGGCGACCCAAGCAGGGGGCCAGCTTCCGGCGATTTCGGCCCCGCCAGAGTGATAATTGGGATGGATCAATACGATGCGCATGGCGGGACTCCCTGTGTGTAATTTTAGGTTACACTTATGACTGTCAGATAAACTTGACATAAATCAAACGGCGGCCATAGCGGGGCGGGGCGTTGCTCTGTGCGCGGCAAGCGTATAAAAGGCGGCAGATTCCCGGATACGCAGGAGAAGGCACCATGGCCGGCCATTCCAAATGGGCGAATATTCAACACCGCAAAGGGCGCCAAGACGCCGTGCGGGCGAAACTGTTTTCCAAGTTTTCCAAAGAGATAACGGTCGCGGCCAAGATGGGCGATCCTGACCCGGACAAGAATCCGCGTCTGCGTCTGGCGATCAAGGAAGCCAAGGCGCAATCCATGCCCAAGGACAATATCGAACGCGCCATCAAAAAGGCGATGGGGGGCGATGCAGAGGATTATGAAGAAATCCGCTATGAAGGGTACGGTCCCAACGGGG
Organism: Roseovarius sp. MBR-51; assembly: GCF_053628575.1. NCBI lineage: Bacteria > Pseudomonadati > Pseudomonadota > Alphaproteobacteria > Rhodobacterales > Roseobacteraceae > Roseovarius > Roseovarius sp. MBR-51. Next base: position 107,593 of record NZ_JBRJGQ010000011.1, on the reverse strand, counting down.
TGGCGATCATCGTCGAGGCGATGACCGATAACCGCAATCGCACCGCGTCGAACGTGCGCTCGACCTTTACCAAGAACGGCGGCAATCTGGGCGAGACCGGCAGCGTTGCGTTCATGTTCGAGCGCAAGGGCGAGGTTACCTATCCCGCCAATGTCGGTGATGCCGATACGGTGATGATGGCCGCAGTTGAGGCAGGGGCAGAGGATGTGGAATCCGGGGACGATGGCCACACCATCTGGTGTGCCGATACGGACCTGAGCGAGGTGGGCACCGCGCTGGAGGGGCAACTCGGCGAGTCTGACTCGACCAAGCTGGTGTGGAAACCCACCACCACCACCGAGATGGACCTTGAGAGCATGCAGAAGCTGATGAAGCTGATCGAGGCGCTCGAGGACGACGACGACGTGCAGCGCGTCACCACCAATTTCGAGGCCTCGGACGCGGTGATGGAGCAGCTCTGAGCTGTGTACAGAGCGTACAAATTGTACCCGGTTTCGGGACATAAGAGCGCGGTTACAGGAAAGAGGGCCGGTTGGCCCTCTTTTTCATAGGCTGGGATCAGTATCCCATTCGGGCGAGGCGCTCGCGCATCCAGATGATTTCGGCCTCTTGCGCGGCAATCACCGCTTCGGCCAGCTTGCGAACCTCTGGGTCTTGGCCATGTTCAAGGGCGATTCGTGCCATGGCGACGGCACCCTCATGGTGCGGGATCATGCCGCGCAGGAAATCGACATCGGCGTCGCCGGTATAGTCTATGTCCATCGCGCCATGCATGGCGGCGTTCGCCTCCCTGTAGGCGCGGGTCGAGGCGGGCAGGTCTTGGGACATGTGGGTGGAGTGGCCGCTGTGGTCATGGCTGTCGGCGAGGGCGGGCGAGAGGGGGAGTGCCAGAAGTGTGGCGGTCAGGAGGGCTATGCGCATGAGTGTATCCTCGGTTGTTGTGTCTGAGGGATAAATGGGGGTTTCCCGCTGCTGGAAGGCAAGAGGCGATGCGAGCAGATCAGCGGTTTGTTGGGGGCGAGTTTGGGTGGTGCGCAATGAATGCGCACCCTACGGTGGTGAGGGTTTCACCCCGTGTGCCCTGTAAGTGCGGGTGGTGCGCAATGAATGCGCACCCTACCGCCCCTTACGCTTCACATTCCCGCCTCTTTGTCCCGGCCTGCCCGCCGTCGAGCGTCCCCGTCCCTTGACTGCCTCGGCGCTGGCGGCTTCGACTGCAGATTGGCGCGCCAAGGGGTCGTCGGAGATGAGCAGGTCCACCGCCTCCAGTCGCTTCACCTCATCGCGCAAGCGCGCGGCCTCTTCGAACTCCAGATTCTCGGCGGCTTTGCGCATGTCGCGGCGCAACCCGTCCAGAACCGCTTGGAGATTGGCCCCGGCGAGGGGTTTGTCCACCTTGGCCGTCACGCGGGCCATGTCGACGTCACCCTTGTAGAGCCCTTGCAGGATATCATCGACATTCTTCTTGATCGTCGCGGGGGTGATGTTGTGTTTCAGGTTATAGGCCACCTGTTTTTCGCGACGGCGGTTGGTCTCACCCAACGCGCGTTCCATCGAGCCGGTGATGCGGTCGGCATACATGATCACACGGCCTTCGGCGTTGCGGGCGGCGCGGCCGATGGTCTGGATCAGCGAGGTTTCGGACCGCAGGAAGCCTTCCTTGTCGGCGTCGAGAATGGCGACAAGGCCACATTCGGGAATGTCGAGCCCTTCGCGCAAGAGGTTGATGCCGATGAGCACGTCAAAGGCGCCAAGGCGCAGGTCCCGAAGGATTTCGATGCGCTCGATGGTGTCGATATCGGAATGCATGTAGCGCACGCGGATGCCCTGTTCGTGCATGTATTCGGTCAGATCCTCGGCCATGCGCTTGGTCAGGGTGGTGACAAGAATGCGGTAGCCATCGGCGGCAACGCGGCGCACCTCATCCAGCAAATCATCGACCTGCATGTCGACGGGTCGGATTTCGACCTGTGGATCAAGCAGGCCGGTGGGGCGGATCACCTGTTCGGTAAAGACGCCGCCGGTCTGCTCGATCTCCCATTTGGCGGGAGTGGCCGAGACAAAGACCGATTGCGGGCGCATGGCGTCCCATTCCTCGAACTTCAGAGGGCGGTTGTCCATGCAGGAGGGCAGGCGAAAGCCGTGTTCGGCCAAGGTGAACTTGCGCCGGTAGTCGCCTTTGTACATGCCGCCGATCTGCGGCACGGAGACATGGGATTCATCGGCAAAGACGATGGCATTGTCGGGGATGAATTCGAAGAGGGTGGGGGGCGGCTCGCCCGGGGCGCGGCCCGTGAGGTAGCGGGAATAGTTTTCGATCCCGTTGCAGACGCCGGTGGCCTCGAGCATTTCGAGATCAAAGTTGGTGCGCTGCTCCAGACGCTGCGCCTCGAGCAGTTTGCCGTCGTTGACCAACTGATCAAGACGCGTGCGCAATTCGCGTTTGATGCCGATGATGGCCTGCTGCATCGTGGGTTTGGGTGTCACGTAATGCGAATTGGCGTAGATGCGTATTTTCTCGAAGCTGTCGGTTTTTTCGCCGGTGAGGGGGTCGAATTCGGTGATCGCCTCCAGCTCTTCGCCAAAGAAGGACAGGCGCCACGCGCGGTCTTCGAGGTGAGCGGGAAAGATTTCGACGCTGTCGCCGCGCACGCGGAACGATCCGCGCTGAAAGGCGTGATCGTTGCGTTTGTATTGCTGGGCCACCAGATCGGCCATGATGGCGCGCTGATCATAGCTCTCGCCGAGTTTGAGATCCTGGGTCATCGCGCCATAGGTCTCGACCGAGCCGATCCCGTAGATGCACGAGACAGAGGCCACGATGATCACGTCGTCCCGTTCCAGAAGCGCGCGGGTGGCGGAGTGGCGCATCCGGTCGATCTGTTCGTTGATCTGCGATTCCTTCTCGATATAGGTGTCGGAGCGGGCAACATAGGCTTCGGGCTGATAGTAGTCGTAGTAGCTGACGAAGTATTCGACCGCGTTTTCGGGGAAAAATCCCTTGAATTCCCCGTAAAGCTGCGCGGCCAGCGTTTTATTGGGGGCGAGGATGATCGCGGGGCGCTGCGTCGCCTCGATGATCTTGGCCATGGTAAAGGTCTTGCCGGTGCCGGTGGCGCCCAGGAGCACCTGATTGCGCTCGCCCTCATTGATGCCTTGGGACAGTTCGGCGATGGCGGTGGGCTGATCGCCTGCGGGCTCGAATGTGGTGGCGAGCGTGAACCGCTTGCCGCCTTCAAGTTTCTGACGGCTTTTCACATCCGGCGCGGGATGGGCCAGCACCGAGGGTGTTTTGTCGGAATGGGCATAGGGCATGGGCGGTTCCTTTGGCTCGATGTCCACATTTGTTCTCTTTGTCGCGGGGTTCAAGCCCCAAAGCGGGTTGTGATCTGGGAGGCAGGTGATGTAATGAGATAACATTACATATTATGGAGGCCACCATGCACCCCACCGATTCCCGCCTGCCCGTGACCGTGCTCTCGGGCTTTCTTGGCGCGGGCAAGACCACGCTGTTGAATGTCGTGCTGAACAACCGTGAGGGTCGCCGGGTGGCGGTGATCGTCAATGACATGTCCGAGGTGAATATTGACGCCGATCTGGTGCGCGAAGGTGGCGCCGATCTGAGCCATACGGATGAGGCGCTGGTCGAGATGTCGAACGGTTGTATCTGTTGCACGCTGCGGGAGGATTTGCTCAAGGAAGTTCGCAAACTGGCAGGCGAGGGGCGGTTTGACTATCTGCTGATCGAGTCGACAGGGGTTTCAGAGCCGTTGCCGGTGGCGACGACCTTTGAGTTTCGCGATGAGAGCGGCGAGAGCCTGTCGGATGTGGCGCGGCTGGATACGCTGGTGACGGTGGTGGATGCCATGAACCTGCTGGAAAATTACTCCAGCCATGATTTCCTGTCGGATCGGGGCGAGGTGGCGGGTGAGGGCGACACGCGGACACTGGTCGATCTGCTGGTCGATCAGATCGAGTTTGCCGATGTGATCGTGCTCAACAAGGTCAGCGATGCCGGGCCCGTGCGGCGGGACGCGGCCCGCAGTATCATCGTGGCGCTCAATCCCGATGCGCAGATCATCGAGACCGATCATGCGCAGGTCGATCCTGACCGGATCTTTGACACCGGGTTGTTTGATTTCGAGACGGCGCATGATCATCCGCTCTGGGCCAAGGAGTTGTATGGCTTCGCCGACCATGTGCCCGAGACCGAGGAATATGGCGTCAGTTCCTTTGTCTACCGCGCGCGCAGGCCGTTTGATCCGGCGGCGGTGCACGCGGTGCTGAATGGGCCATTGCCGGGGGTGATCCGGGCCAAGGGGCATTTCTGGGTTGCGACGCGCCCCGACTGGGTGGCGGAGTTCAGCCTTGCGGGGGCCTTGAGCAAGGTCGGACCGCTGGGCACTTGGTGGGCGTCGGTGCCCGAGGCGCGCTGGCCCACCCACCCACAGGCACGGGACTATGTGATGCGGCATTGGGACGAGCCCTTTGGCGACCGGAGACAAGAATTGGTGTTCATCGGCGCGGGCATGGACCGGGCGGCGATCACGGCGGCGCTGGATGCTGCGCTGGTGGGGAGCGAGACAGCCTTTGATCCGCTGGCGTTTCGCAGCCTGCCCGATCCGTTCCCGGTGTGGCGGCGGGCAGAGGCGGCTTGAGCCATGCGGGACCATGGCATGAGGCTGGCCACCGGGGTGGCGCAGGGGGACAGGCCCGGCGTTCTGCATCAGGTGACACGGTCGGGTCAGGCGGTGGCGGTCTGGCAGCGCCAACGGGATGCCGGGTTTGCGGACTGGATTGACCGGCTGGCCCCGGAGAGTCTGCCGCAAGCCCGATGTTATTGCATGGCCCAGCGCGCCCGCGAGGCGGCGCAGGCGGCCTGTGCGGCGGCGAGCCTCTCGGCTGGGCGGGAGAGGGAGATGCTCTGTGGTGACATTGGCGCGCTGGCGTTGCTCTTTTCGCAGGTGATGGGGCGTAGCGCGCTGCATCTGAGGCTGGAGGTCGTGCGCGACGATGCCTGCCGCAAGTTTCATCTGGATCAGGTGCCCGCGCGTCTCTTGTGCAGCTATCGCGGGGCGGGCACCGAATATGGGCTGCGGCGGGCGCAAGGCGACCCGAAGTCACTGTACCGCATGGCAACCGGGGATGTGGGCATCTTTCGCGGTGCGCTCTGGCCGGGAGAGGAGATGAGCGGGGTGGTGCATCGCTCGCCGCCGATTGCCAGGCAGGGCGAAACCCGGCTCTTGATGGTGCTGGACGTTCTGGAGGCGGGCCGAGTTGGCGTCTAACCTGCGCAGCCCCGCCGCGCGCCGCCGTTTGGCGGTCGGTCTGACGGAGTATGATCACCTGCCGCGACCACTGCGGCGCTGGCTGGCGCAGGCGGCGCTGCCGTGGTCAGCACGCTCTGTGCGGCTGGTCTGGACGAGGGCCTTACATGCCGCGGGCGGATGCGAGGCGGCGGCGCTGGCGCGACTGGACCGGATCGAGGCACGGACGCTTGCGCGTGAGGCGGCAGCGGTTTGGGGATCGGATTATCCCACTGCGGAGGGGACCGGGCCGATTCGCAGCGGTGATTCGTGACGCTGCGTAACGGGCTGTAGTGCCGGGGCATAGTGCCGCAGCGGCCTCACTGGGACAAGGTTCTGGCAAGGCGGTGTCGCAATTTTAGGCGATTGAGTCGCTTGAGACCTTGCCAAACGCCAGCAAAACATCAGTTGAAAATTTTTTTACAAAAAATATTGCCAGTGAATGCAAGAAATTCACTGATCTTATGGGTGTTTGTCAGGATTCTGTTAATTTCTGCGCATTTTCCGTTAGGGTATGCCAAAGAATGCGGCGTGACCTGATCTGGATGTCAGGTGGCCGTTGGGATGGAGGATTTCAAGTCATGACCGAGACAAAGACTGGTGCAGCAGCAACAGGACCCGGATTTCACATCGATGCCGAGACCTATGAGCGGATGTATGCCGCCTCGATCACAGACCCGGAGGCATTCTGGGGGGAGCACGGCAAGCGGCTGGATTGGATCAAGCCCTACACACGCGTCAAGAACACCTCGTTCGACTATGACAATGTCTCGATCAAATGGTTTGAAGATGGCACGCTGAATGTTGCTGCCAACTGTATCGACCGGCATCTGGCGACGCGCGGCACTCAGACCGCGATCATCTGGGAGCCGGATGATCCCACCGACGAACCGCAGCACATCACCTACACGGAATTGCACACGCAGACCTGCAAGATGGCCAATGTGCTGAAATCCATGGGCGTGGGCCGCGGCGACCGGGTTGTGATCTACATGCCGATGATCCCCGAGGCCGCCTATGCGATGCTGGCCTGTGCACGGATTGGGGCCATTCATTCCATCGTCTTTGCGGGTTTCAGCCCCGATGCGCTGGGCGCGCGGATCAACGGCTGCGATGCCAAGGTGGTGATCACCGCCGATCACGCGCCGCGCGGCGGTCGCAAGACCAAGCTCAAGGACAACGTCAATCAGGCGCTGTTGCATGATACGTCCGATGTGAAATGCCTTGTGGTCAAGCGCACCGGCGATCAGGTGGCGTGGCGGCGTGATCTGGATTTCTGGTGGCATGAAGAGGCCGAGAAGGTCAGCGCCGATTGCCCGCCCGAAGAGATGAACGCGGAAGATCCGCTCTTCATCCTGTACACCTCCGGGTCCACCGGTATGCCCAAGGGCGTGGTGCATACCACCGGCGGCTATCTGGCCTACGCGTCGATGACGCATGAATACATCTTCGACTATCACGAGGGTGATATCTACTGGTGCACCGCAGATGTGGGCTGGGTCACGGGACACAGCTATATCGTCTATGGACCGCTGGCCAATGGCGCCACGACATTGATGTTCGAGGGCGTGCCGACATGGCCGGATGCGGGCCGGTTCTGGCAGGTCTGCGAGCGCCACAAGGTCACGCAGTTCTACACCGCCCCCACCGCCATTCGTGCGTTGATGGGCAAGGGCACGGGGCCGGTCGAGGGCAGCGATCTGTCGAGCCTGCGTATCCTTGGCTCGGTCGGCGAGCCGATCAATCCCGAGGCCTGGAACTGGTACAATGAGAATGTCGGCAAGGGGACTTGCCCCATCGTCGATACATGGTGGCAGACCGAAACCGGCGGGATCCTCATCACGCCGCTGCCGGGTGTGATCGACACGCCCAAGCCCGGTTCGGCCACCAAGCCGTTCTTTGGTGTTGAGCCTGTCGTTCTGGACGATCAGGGCAACGAGCTGGAGGGCGAAACCTCGGGCGTTCTGGCGCTCAAGGACAGCTGGCCGGGGCAGATGCGCACGGTCTGGGGCGATCACAGCCGGTTTGTCTCGACCTATTTCGAGATGTTCAAAGGCTATTATTTCTCGGGTGACGGATGCCGCCGCGACGCGGATGGCGATTACTGGATCACTGGCCGGGTGGATGACGTGATCAACGTCTCGGGCCACCGGATGGGCACCGCCGAGGTGGAATCGGCGCTGGTGGCGCATGCCACCGTCAGCGAGGCCGCCGTTGTGGGCTATCCGCATGATATCAAGGGGCAGGGCATCTATTGCTATGTCACGCTGATGGATGGGGTGGAGCCGACCGATGCGCTGCGCACGGAACTGGGCAACTGGGTCCGTCAGGAGATCGGGCCGATTGCCAAGCCCGATGTGATTCAATGGGCGCCGGGCCTGCCGAAAACCCGCTCGGGCAAGATCATGCGCCGTATCCTGCGCAAGATTGCCGAGAACGATTTTGACAGCCTTGGTGATACCTCGACGCTGGCCGATCCGTCGGTCGTGGACGAGCTGATTGCCAATCGCACCAAAGCCTGAGGGGAGACGGGACGCATGATGGACGGAACCGACACGCCTCGAGCCGGAGCAAATCTGGTCCTGCTTGGACCGCCGGGCGCGGGCAAGGGCACGCAGGCGCGGATGCTCGAAGAGCATTTCGGGCTGGTGCAGCTCTCGACTGGTGATCTCTTGCGCGCGGCTGTGGCGGCGGGCACCGAGGCGGGACGCCAAGCCAAGGCGGTGATGGAGGCGGGCGATCTGGTGTCGGATGCGATTGTCATCGCGATCCTGCGCGACCGTCTGTCAGAGCCGGATTGCGCCGGGGGTGTGATCCTCGACGGGTTTCCGCGCACCACGGTGCAGGCCGAGGCGTTGGATGGATTGCTGGCCGAGATCGGGCAAGGCATCCGCGCGGCGATCAGCCTCGAGGTGGATGATGCGGCAATGGTGACGCGGATTTCGGGCCGCTACACCTGCGGCGGCTGTGGTGAGGGCTATCACGACAGCTTCAAGCTGCCGAGCAGGCTCGGCATCTGTGACAAATGCGGCGGCACCGAAATGAAGCGGCGCGCCGACGACAATGCGGAAACGGTGGAACAGCGGTTGCGTGCCTATCATGCGCAGACCGCACCGCTGATTTCCTATTACGAATCGCGCGGTGTTCTGGCCCGCGTCGATGCGATGGCCGAGATCGAGGCCGTCGCAAGAGAGCTGAACGCCATCGTCGCAAAGGCGGTCGCGTAAAGGAGTGCCCGTGCCGGGATGGTCCCGGCGCGGTCTGGAGGAAGCCGTTTATAAAGGGAGGGCACGCTTTGTCCGATAAAGAAAGAGCAAACGCCTACTGGAAGGCGAATTTGCGCCTCATCAAATGGAGCCTTGTGGTCTGGTTCATGGCCTCATTCGGCTTTGGCATTCTGCTGCGCCCCATGCTGTCGGGTATCGCCATTGGCGGCACCGATCTTGGGTTCTGGTTCGCGCAGCAAGGGTCGATCATCGTCTTTCTGATTCTGATCTTCTTCTACGCTTGGCGAATGAACAAACTCGACGCCGAATTCGGCGTTGGCGAAGAATAAGTAGGGGGAGGGACAATGGAACAAACAACACTCAATATCATCGTCGTCGGCCTCAGTTTCGTGCTCTACTTCGGTATCGCGATCTGGGCCAAGGCGGGATCAACGGCGGAATTCTATGCTGCGGGACGCGGCGTGAATCCGGTCATCAACGGGATGGCAACGGCAGCGGACTGGATGTCTGCGGCGTCGTTCATCTCGATGGCGGGTCTCATCGCCTTTGTGGGCTACAACAACTCGACCTACCTGATGGGCTGGACGGGTGGTTATGTTCTCATGGCCATGCTGCTTGCGCCCTATCTGCGCAAGTTCGGCAAATACACCGTGCCCGAGTTCGTGGGCGACCGGTTCTACAGCAACAAGGCCCGCGTTGTGGCCGTTATCGCGCTGATCACCATGTCGGTGACCTATGTGATCGGTCAGATGGCGGGTGCCGGTGTGGCCTTTTCGCGTTTCCTCGAAGTGGACAACACGACCGGCCTTCTGATCGCGTCGGCCGTGGTGTTTGTTTACGCGGTTCTGGGCGGCATGAAGGGCATCACCTACACGCAGGTGGCACAGTATTGCGTTCTGATCATCGCCTACACAATTCCGGCGATCTTCATCTCGCTGCAACTGACCGGCCATGTTCTGCCGCAGATGGGTCTGTTCGCCGAGCACAACGCATCGGGTCAGTATCTGCTGGTGACGCTGGACGGTCTGTTGAACGATCTGGGCTTCAACCAGTATACTGCGGGGTCGAGTCCTTGGCTGATGGCGCTGTTCACCCTGTCGCTGATGATCGGTACTGCTGGTCTGCCGCATGTGATCATTCGCTTCTTCACCGTGCCGCGCGTGGCTGATGCGCGTTGGTCGGCGGGTTGGGCTCTGGTCTTCATCGCGCTGCTGTATCTCACTGCTCCGGCTGTGGGGGCGATGGCGCGTCTGAACATCATGACCACGATGTGGCCGAATGGCGTGCAAGGCGAAGCCGTGACAGTTGACCAGTTGCCCGATTGGTTCCGCACCTGGTCTGCCACCGGCCTCTTGGCTGTGGAAGACAAGAACGGCGACGGCATGATCCAGTACTACAACGATACATCCGAAGCGATGACCGCACTGGCCGCCGAGCGTGGCTGGCAGGGCAACGAGCTTGTGACGTTCAACCGTGACATTCTCGTGCTTGCCAACCCCGAAATCGCTGGTCTGCCGGGTTGGGTTATTGCCCTCATCGCGGCAGGTGGTATTGCTGCGGCCCTGTCTACGGCTGCGGGTCTCTTGCTGGCTATCTCTTCGGCGGTCAGTCACGACTTGATCAAGTCAACGATCAATCCCGGCATCTCGGAAAAAGGCGAGCTTTTGGCTGCCCGTATCTCGATGGCGGTGGCGATCGTTGTGGCGACCTATCTGGGTCTCAACCCTCCGGGATTTGCCGCGCAGGTTGTGGCCTTGGCCTTTGGTCTGGCGGCGGCGTCGCTCTTCCCGACGCTGATGATGGGCATCTTCTCGAAGCGGATGAACTCTGCGGGTGCGACTGCTGGCATGTTGGCCGGTCTGCTCTCGACCACGCTCTACCTGTTCCTCTATCTGGGCTGGTTCTTTGTCCCCGGCACGAACATGTTGACCGCGGATCAGTACCTGTTCGGTATTCCGCCAACCCACTTCGGCCCGATTGGTGCGCTCTTGAACTTTGGCGTCGCCTTCCTCGTCGCCAGCATGACGGCAGAGCCGCCGCAGGAGATCCAGGATCTGGTCGAAAGCGTGCGTGTTCCGCGCGGTGCCGGCACGGCTGTGAACCACTAAGACAAACTTGGACAGGGGCGGCGTGTGCCGCCCCTGTTTCCTCTGACGCCTGCCGATATTTCCGGGCACCGGGCGCTTTTAGGTAATTTTCCCGCCAGTCCCTGAGGAGAGCCGCGCCCGATGAGCGACGTCAAACTCGACCCCATTGACAGCCTGACACGCCACGCGCCCTTTGATGGGTTGCCGCAAGTCCTGCGCGCCGAGCTCGCGCCCAAGCTGGCGCGGGTCGAGCTCGAGGCGGGGGGGCTGCTGTTTGAAAAGGGTGCGCCTCTGGCGGGGCTATATGTGGTGGAATCCGGTGGGCTGGACATCGAGACAGGTCATGCGGATCTGGTGTCACACCGTGGGCCGGGCGACATCATGGGCGAGCGCGGCCTCTTGCGCGATGGCAATGCAATGCTGACGGCGCGCGCCTCCGAGGCCTCGGAGTTGATTGTCATTCCGACCGAGGCATTTCTCGATCTGATCGAGCGCTCTGACGAGATTGCACGCTGGTTCGCGCGCGCGCGGCCTTCGACCTCGGGGGATGACGGGCCATACGCCACCGGTTTGACGGCGCTTCAGGTGTCAGATCTGATGACGGCCACACCCATCACCTGTAGCCCGGATGCCACCATCAAGGATGTGGCCCGGTTGATGCGGGATCATGTGATTTCCTCGGTGGTCGTGATGGAGGGCGCGCGTCTGGCGGGCATCATCACGGTGCGCGATCTCTCCAACAAGGTATTGGCCGAAGGGCTGGGCGGTGACATCCGCGTGGCGCAGGTGATGACACCGGACCCGGTGACGATCGAGCCGGGACGGCTGGGCCTTGATGCGCTGATGCTCCTGTCGGATCTCAAGATCAATCACCTGCCGGTGGCGCAGGGCGGGCGCGTGCTGGGGATGATCGGCAAGACCGATTTGTTCCGCCAACAGGCCGCCACGGCGAGCCATATGGTCGCCGATATTGCCAGCGCCGATGCGCCCGAGGATATGGCGCATGTGATGGAACGGGTGCCGATGCTCTTGGTGCAACTGGTGCAGGCCGGGGTGCGGCCACAGTCGATCACGCGACGGATCACCGATATCACCGATGCCATCACCCGGCGATTGCTCCGGCTGGCCGAGATGCAGCTTGGCCCCGCCCCGGTGCCCTATCTCTGGGCCGCTTGCGGATCACAGGGCCGGCGCGAACAGACCGGCGTGAGCGATCAGGACAATTGTCTCATCCTTGACGACAGGTTCCAGCCCGAGCATGACGCCTATTTCGCGGCGCTTGCGAAATATGTCAGCGACGGGCTGAACACCTGTGGATTCTTTTATTGTCCGGGCGACATGATGGCGACCAACCCGCGCTGGCGGCAGCCGCGCCGCGTCTGGCGCAACTATTTCGCGGGCTGGATCGCGCAGCCGGACAATGAGGCGCAGATGCTGGCCTCGGTCATGTTCGATCTGCGCGCCATCGCGGGCGAGAATGCCCTCTTTGAGGATCTTCAGGCCGAGGTTCTGGCACAGGCGCGCAAGAACTCGATTTTCGTGGCGCATATGGTCTCAAATTCGCTCAAGCATACGGTGCCCTTGGGGCTCTTTCGGGGCTTTGCCCTCATTCGGTCGGGCGAGCACAAGAACCGGATTGATCTCAAGCTGTCGGGGGTGGTGCCGGTGGTCGATCTGGGGCGGATTTACGCGCTCTTGGGATCGCTCGAAGTGGCAGGCACCCGCGAGCGGCTCACCGGCGCGCGTGGGGTGGGCGCCATCTCGGAGAGCGGCGCGCGCGACCTTCTGGATGCCTATGATCTCATCGCCGAAACCCGGCTGAGACATCAGGCGCACCAGATCCGCGCCGGGCGCAAACCTGACAATTTCATGGCTCCAGCCGAGCTTTCGGATCTGGAGCGCAACCATCTGCGCGATGCCTTCATGGTGGTCAAAACCATGCAATCCGCGATCGCACAATCCAGAGGAGCACTGGGATAACTTATGTTTTTTGAATTGATCGCCACTTTCGCCGTGGGTATCGGCGCCGCCGGTCTGGCGCTTGTCCTGGGGCATCTGAGCCGGGGTCGTTTGCCGCGCTATGCCGCGCCGATTCTGGCGGGGATCGCGATGCTGATCTATGCGGTCTGGTCGGAATACACCTGGGCCAATCGCACCATGAGCACGCTGCCCGAGAGTGTCGAGGTGGTGAGTGAGGTCAAAGAAGCCAAATTCTGGAAGCCCTGGACCTATGTGGTGCCTCAGGTGACGCGGATGATGGTGCTCGACCGGGCCGGGGTGCAGACCAATCCCACCGCGCCGTCGATTCTCTTGGCCGACATCTATCTCTTTGGGCGCTGGGCTGTGCCGGTCAAACGTCCGCAACTGGTGGATTGCGCCAATGCCGCGCGGGCCGATGTGAGCGAAGCGGCGCTGGCCGATCCGTCGCAGGCGGAGTGGATCACTGTGGGGGAAGATGATCCGGTGATTGAGGCGCTGTGCCAGACATAAAGTCAGACGTAACCGGGAGAGGAGGCCCGTCATGTCCGAGAAAACTATTCTGCTTGTAGAGGATGAGGACAACATCGCGCTGGCGCTTGAGCATCTGATCGGGCGCGCGGGCTATCGGTTGCGGCGGGTGGCCTCGGGGAATGCCGCGCTGGCGGCGCTGGCCGAAGACCGTCCCGATCTGGTGGTGCTGGATGTCATGTTGCCTGAGCGGTCGGGCTATGAAATTTGCCAGATGATTCGCAGTGATGCCGCCCTCAAAGGGATCAAGGTGCTGATGATGACCGCTGGGGGTGGCGAAGTGGAGCGACGCAAGGGGCTGGCGGTGGGGGCGGATGCCTTTATGACCAAACCCTTTGCCACAGCTGATCTGACCGCGCAAATCGGCGCGCTTCTGGCCGAGGTCGCGCATGATTGAGCGCCTCACGGCGCGGCTTGGGCTGCGGCTGCGGTTTGCGCTTTTCTTTGCGGTATTGGGCCTCGGCGGCGCGCTGATCATTCTGGGTGCGCTCTGGTTCGGCTACGCGCGTGCGGGCGGCCCGATGGATGGCTATGCCATGGCCGGGATGATCGGGATCTTGGGCGTGCTGGGGCTTGCGGCGTGGATCGGTCTCTTGTTTGATGAGAACGTGGCCAAGCCGATCCTCGCCCTAGCCTCTGATCTGACCACACGCGCGCGCGCCGATGTGGATTTGCAGATCAATGAGACGCAGGCCAAGCATCTGAGCACGCTGGCCCCTGCCGCCAATGCGATCAACGCCGCACTTTCGGAAGCGCGCGCCGCACGGACCCGCGCGGTCGAGCGGGAAACCGCGCGGATTGCCCGCGAGAAGGCACTCTTTGAGGCGCTGTTTCGGGATCTGGGCGAGGGGGCGGTGGTGGCCACGCCCGACAACCGTGTGATGCTCTACAACCGCATGGCGCAGGAGTTGTTGGGCGATATTGGCCTTGATCGACCGCTGTCGAATGTCCTACGCCCCGAGCCGGTCATGGATGCGCTGTCGCGGATGCAGGACGCGCGGGTGCGCGGACACATCGGGGCCGAGACCTTTCTCGCGGCCTCAGCCGATGGCAAGCGGTTCCTTCTGGGGCGCGTGAGCCCGATCCTGTCGGATGAGGAACTGTCGGGGCATGTGCTGATTTTCCGTGATGCGACCGAGGATCTGAGCGCGCATGCGCAGCAGGATCACCTGTTCAACACGCTCTTGGAGGGGGTGCGCCGACCGGCGGCCACCATCGGCGCGTTGCTCGATGTTCTGCAATCGGCTGATGACTTGCCGCCCGAGACCCGCGCGACATTCCGCAAGGGGATCGAAGAAGAGGTGGCGCGGCTCTTTGACTGCGTGCGCGACATGGGGGCGCAGCATGCGGGGGTCAAATCCCGACGCTGGCCGATGTCGCCGGTTGCCGCAGCGCATGTGTTCGATGGGTTGAGCGTTCAGGCGCGGGTGCCGCTGAACGTGGCGCGCAGCGAGGCGATGCTGAGTTGTGATGGCTTTGCCGTGACCACGCTCTTGGGTGGGCTGCTGGGCCATCTGGCGGAGGAGGGAACCCGCGATGGATTCAGCCTGAGCGCCGAGCCGGAGGGGGCCGAGACGCGGCTGATCCTGAGGTGGCAGGGCGAGGCGGTGACGGATGGGCAACTGACCGGCTGGCTCAAGGAGCCATTGTCGACGGCCTATGGTGATTATTCCGCGCGCGACGCGCTGAGCGCGCATCAAACCGATCTCTGGGCCGAGGCGGGGGTTGGGGAGCATCGCATCGTGCTGCCCGTGGCGACGGCCGCGCCGCCGCTTGCGCCCGGCGATGCGCGGCCGGAGTTCTATGATTTCAACCTGCCCGAGGTGGCGGGCGGGGAATTGGCCAACCGGCCCCTGTCTGATCTGAGTTTCGTCGTATTCGACACCGAGACCACGGGCCTCTCGCCGCGGGGGGGCGATGAAATCGTGCAGATTGCCGGGTTGCGGATCGTCAACGGGCGCATCCTGCGTGGCGAGAGTTTTGACATGCTGGTCAATCCGGGCCGCGCGATTCCGCCTGCCTCGACGCGGGTGCATCATATCAGCGACGAGATGGTGCAGGGTGCTCCGGATATCATTGAGGCCGGGCGGCGGTTTCACGATTTCTGTCAGGGGGCGGTGCTGGTCGCGCATAACGCGCCGTTTGATCTCGCGTTTCTGCGGCTCAAGGAAAAGGTGATCGGGCGGCGGTTCGACAATCCGGTACTGTGCACCGTGTTGATGTCGGCGGGGCTCTTTGATCACAGCGGGCAGCACACGCTCGATGCGCTCTGCGACCGGTTCGGGATCACCATCCCGCCCGAGGCGCGGCATACCGCGATGGGTGATACGGTCGCCACGGCGGAGGTTTTTGTACGCATGCTGGGGCTCTTGCAGGCCAAGGGTGTCACCACGCTGGGTGGGGCGATTGCCGAAGAGGGGCGGATGACAAAAATCCGCAAGGCGCAGAATTATTGAGGCGCGCTCTGGCGTTTTCGCCCGAGGCATTTTGACCCCGGGGGCTTGGCAAGGCTGCCCATCTGACCGATATGGGGGGCATGGGACACAAGATCGCGACATGTTCATATTGTGGGGCGCGCACCGTTCTGGTGCTGGACCGGGGGCGGCACGAATTGACCTGTGCCAATTGTGGGGCGCCGCTGCATGAAATGAAGGCGATGCCCCGGCGCGACGACGCGGCCGTGCGCCCCAAAGCGCGCCCCATGACCTTGCCCCGACAGGACTATGGCCCAGAGCGACACAGCCCGACCCCACCCCGCAAAGTCAAGCCGCGCAAGGGGTTCGGACGGCGCATGCTGGAAGAGATTTGGGACGGCATCGAGGATATCCTGGACTGATACGCGGAGACTGGCCTGAAATCACTCCGCAGTCACAGGTATATTACAAACTCTTTTTATTCTGAGAATCGGACCCATATCAGTCCCAGAGGCACCGATACGGAACATCGGTGTTTCCTATCACTGTCCCTCGTTCCGCGACTGGCGCCCAAGTTTTTACTTGGGCGCTTTTTTCTGCGCGCGATCCGTGTTTGAGTACCCCCATGAGCGAGCAGTACAGCGATTCCCACCTGCGCGAAATCCTGACCCGGACCCGGCGGGTGGCCGTGATAGGCGTGTCGATGAACCCGGTGCGCCCAAGTTACTATGTGGCGCGGTATCTCAGCATTAAGAAATACGACGTGGTGCCGGTCAATCCGGGCCATGCCGGAGAGGTGTTGTTCGGTCAGACTGTCGTGGCAGGATTGCAGGATATTGAAGGCTCGGTCGATATGATCGACATTTTCCGTCGGTCCGAGCATGTCGGTCCGATTGTGGAAGAGGCGCTTGAGGTGCTGCCGGGGCTGCGCACGGTGTGGATGCAGATTGGCGTCGAGAATGCGGAAGCTGCGGCCATGGCGCGGGCGCGCGGCGTCGATGTGGTGATGAACCGCTGCCCCAAGATCGAATATCAGCGCCTTTTTGGCGAGTTGCGGATGGGCGGGTTCAATACGGGTGTCATTTCCTCGAAGCTATAAGCCCCGCCGCGCCTGTCGAAATTTGAGTATTTTTGGAACACTGAAAAGGCGGTGGATCAACCACCATAGACTGCGCCCCACCGTTCGATGAGCGCCTGTTGCAGCCGTTTGGACCGCGCGTTCCAGCCGCGTGCGCCGGGGGGGCTGTCATCCTGTGAGGGGTCGATCCGAGCGCGCAGACTGTCGCTGGCGGTCAAGATGGCAAAGGCCAGGTCCGCGCCGCCGGGCGTCGTGACATAGCCTGCGAGCGCGCTCACGAAATGCAGCGTGCCGGTCTTGGCCGCCACTTTGAGCGGGTGCTTGCTGTTGGGGCGGCCTTGGGCGTCGCGCAGGTCCACCTGACGCAGCAACGGCCGCAGCAAGCCCGCGCGATGCGCGCGTGCCAAAGCCTGGGCGAGCGCCGCCGCCGAGAGGCGGGACTGGTCGCTGAGGCCTGAGTGATCCTTGAGCGCCGCACCGGACATGCCAAGCGCGCTGGCGGCCCAAGCGTTCATGTCGCGGGCCGATTGCCCGAGACCCACCACCGCGCCGCGTCGTTTGGCAGAGGCGGCAAGCCCGACCATTTCTGCGGTGAGATTGGTCGAGAATTTCAGCATGTCGCGCAGGATGGTGGACAAGGGCGCGCTGGCATGCGTGACGAGGGCGGTCCCACCGGGCAGGCTGGCGATGGGTTTTGGCGCGCCGGTCTTGATCCCATGCGAGCGGGCAAAGGTGGCAAAGACCTCGCCTGCGTAAAGCTCGGGCTTGCGCACCGGCAGCCAGCGCGCGCCCCCGGTGCCAAGGGCCCCGAGCGCCACGGTCCAATCGTCATATGCCCCCGCGTCCTTGTAGGTGTAGACCGGCGTGTTGCGCTCTGCGATGCGCATGCGGGCCATGGTCACATCCGGGCGGTAGCGGTTCGAGCGGGCATCCATGGTGATGGCATATTTGCCGCCCGCGCGTTTCCATTCGAAATGCACGCGGTTGTAATTGAGATTGAGCCCCGAGAGAGCGGGGTTGTAGCCCGCGTGCTCGAGTTGGCTGTCGTCGATGGCGCGCAGAAAAGGCACCGCCCCTCCCCAGACCCGGAACTGACCGCGGATCTCGCGCAGGCCGGTTTTGGCGAGGCTGGATGCGAGGCTGGCCAAGGCATCGGTGTCCAATGTCGGATCGCCGCCCCCGGCGAGAATCAGATCGCCGCTTAGCACCCCACCCGAGATTGGTCCGGTGGCGATGATCCGCGTGGCAAAGCGGTGATCGGGACCGAGCACGTCGAGCGCGTAGAGGGCCGTGACCGCCTTGGTCACGCTGGCCGGGGGCAGGCCAGTCGTGCCCTCGCTGGCCTCAAGCACCTGGCCGGTGCGGGCATCGGCCACGGCATAGCCGACGCGTCCCGAGAGGTTGGCCTCAGAGATCAGCGCTTCGGCAGAGGGGGCGCTGCGCGCGGCCCCTTTGGCGGCGGTTTGCGCCGTCGTGCGCGGGCCACTGCCGGGACGGGCCACAGGGCGCAACGAGACCGCAGGCGCGCCCGCCAAGGCGCTGCCGACGGAGAGCGCCGCAAGTGCGGTGCCGAGAAAGAAACGACGGGAAAGCCTGTGAGTCATGGCGCAGAGTAAATCTCAGGTGGCGTGCGGGCGCAATCGGGATTTGTGACGCAGAGGGTCAGGTTTGCGACGGGCTGATCCATGCGCCGCCTGCCCGCAACCGGGTCGATGAGATATCCATCATCGGCACGTTGAGAAAGCACCAGGCCGGGGCATTGGCATGGCCGAGGGCCTGACTGTCGCGGGCCGGGATGCGGGCGCGGGCATAGATGCGCGCCGCCGGAGAGAGCCGCGCCGATATGCGTTGACCGGGACGCGCCAGCACGCCCACCGGCACCGTGTCCAAGATCTCGCGCCAATCCTGCCAGAGGTGAAACTGCGCCAGATTGTCCGCCCCCATCAGCCAGACAAACCGAACACCGGGGCAGAGCGCGCGCAGCACCCGCAGGGTGGCGGCGGTATGGCGGGTGCCGGTCCGCGCCTCGATATCCGTGATTGCGATGCGCGGATGATCCACCAGCGCGCGGGCGGCCGCCATGCGCTGGTCAAGCGGGGCCGGGCCGGTGGTCTTGAGCGGATTACCAGGACTCACCAGCCACCACAGCCGGTCCAGACCAAAGCGTTTCAGCGCCTCGCGGCTGATATGCAGATGGCCTGCGTGCGGCGGATCGAACGATCCGCCCAAGAGGCCGATCACCTGACCGGGGCGGGCATGGGGCAGGGCATATGTCATTGCCCTTTCATTGCCAGAGGCGCGGGCGGTGTAAAGCGAAAACAAAAGGTGCCATCTGGCCTTGGCCGTGATCTCGCGGGGTGAGGGGCGCGCAGGCCATTGCCCCCGCACGCCCATACGGGTATCACGCGGGCTGAATTATCAGTCACCCAAGCGGAACGGAGCGGCACATCATGGCAGCCTATCAATATGTCTATCACATGCAGGGCGTCTCCAAGGCCTATCCCGGCGGCAAGAAATGCTTTGAGAACATTCACCTCAACTTTTTGCCGGGAGTGAAAATCGGCGTCGTGGGCGTGAACGGCTCGGGGAAATCCACCCTGATGCGGATCATGGCCGGGATGGACAAGGATTTCACCGGCGAGGCCTGGGCCGCCGAGGGCGCGCGTGTGGGATATCTCCCGCAGGAACCGCATCTCGACGAGAGCCTCGATGTGCGCGGCAATGTGATGCTGGGCGTTGCCGCGAAAAAGGCCAAGCTCGACCGCTTTAACGAACTGGCGATGAACTATAGCGACGAGACCGCCGATGAGATGGCGCAGTTGCAGGACGAGATCGACAGCCAGAACCTCTGGGATCTCGACAGTCAGGTCGATATCTCGATGGAGGCGCTGCGCTGCCCGCCCGATGACGCGGCGGTCTCGACCCTCTCGGGGGGCGAGCGTCGCCGGGTGGCCCTGTGCCAACTGCTGCTCGAAGCGCCCGAAATGCTGCTCCTTGACGAGCCGACCAACCACCTCGACGCCGAGACCATC
This sequence comes from Roseovarius sp. MBR-51, assembly GCF_053628575.1. NCBI lineage: Bacteria > Pseudomonadati > Pseudomonadota > Alphaproteobacteria > Rhodobacterales > Roseobacteraceae > Roseovarius > Roseovarius sp. MBR-51. The sequence goes on along the minus strand of NZ_JBRJGQ010000011.1, from coordinate 87,941 downwards.
GCGTGGCTGCAACAGCATCTGGTCGCCTATAAGGGCACGATCCTGATCGTCACCCACGACCGCTATTTCCTCGACGAGATCACCAGCTGGATTCTGGAGTTGGACCGGGGCCGGGGCATTCCCTACGAAGGCAATTATTCCGCTTGGTTGGAGCAAAAGGCCAAGCGCCTGATGCAAGAGGCGCGCGAGGATAAATCCAAGCAAAAGACGCTGGAACGCGAATTGGAATGGATGCGCCAAGGTGCCAAGGCGCGTCAGGCCAAGCAAAAAGCCCGGATCAACGCCTATAACGACCTCGCCGGTCAGTCTGAGCGCGAGCGGATCAGCCGCGCGCAGATCGTCATTCCCAACGGTCAGCGTCTGGGCAACAAGGTGATCGAGGTCGAGGGGCTGAAAAAGCACATGGGCGACAAGCTCTTGATCGAAGATCTCAGCTTTTCCCTGCCGCCCGGCGGCATCGTCGGCGTGATCGGCCCCAACGGTGCGGGTAAATCCACGCTCTTCAAGATGCTGACGGGGCAGGAACAGCCCGACGCCGGCACCATCGAATTCGGTGACACGGTGCAGCTCTCTTATGTCGATCAGTCGCGCGACGATCTCAAACCCGAGGATAACGTCTGGGAGGCGATTTCCGGTGGGGCCGAGGTGATCGTGCTGGGCGACGCGCAGATGAATTCCCGCGCCTATTGCGGGGCGTTCAATTTCAAGGGTGGCGATCAGCAGAAGAAAGTGTCGCTCCTCTCGGGCGGTGAGCGCAACCGGGTGCATATGGCGCGGCTCTTGAAAGAGGGCGGCAACGTGCTGCTCCTTGACGAGCCGACCAACGACCTCGACGTTGAAACCCTGCGCGCGCTGGAAGATGCGCTGATGGATTTCGCAGGCTGCGCCGTGGTCATCTCGCACGACCGGTTTTTCCTAGACCGCATCTGCACGCATATCCTCGCCTTTGAGGGGGATGCGCATGTGGAATGGTTCGAGGGCGATTTCTCGGCCTATGAAGAAGACAAGAAGCGCCGCCTAGGCCCGGATGCGTTGGAGCCCAAGCGGGTGAAGCACAAGAAGTTCGTGAGGTAATGCGCGCGCCCCGGGCCTGACCCGGGGCCGCCCACACCGCGTAGGGTGCGCGATGAATGCGCACCAATCAACGGCACCCGTCCGCGCCACGGTGCGCAATGAATGCGCACCCTACGGCTGGACTTACCGGTGCGCCTTGGGCCATGAGGTGACGATACGATACGATACGTTCGCGAGGCAATGTTATGCGAGCTTGACTAACTCACCGAGGTTGCGTCACGGTCTACATCCTCCTCGACGGAAAATTGAAAAACTGGACGCACATTTTGCCTTAGAACACGGAAGGAGCGGACGGTCTCATGATGTTAGAGTGGGTTCATCGATTTGCTGACACTTGGGGTTGGGCGATGAGCAAAGCGGACTTCCTTCCATTCGGTATTGGAAAGGGAATACTTTTGTTGCTCATATTATGGTTCATAGCGAGCTTTCTTTTTACACTGTCTTATATTCGCTACCGTATCTTTGGTGGTGAACCGCCTGACGATTTTGCCTATTATTCGGTTCCCTCTTTATTCATTATTTTGTTGCTGGCCGGTATAATGGCAATAAGCCTTTTCACAAGATAAACGCGCACAGAGCAACGAAGTGATCGTCATGCCAACGGCATGCTTCCTGCGTGGCGCCGACCGCGCGGAGGACATCGCGTGCCACACCGTTCACACCTTTTTCCGCGCGCCTGCCAACATGAAACATGGGGCTATTCCCGGCCCCGCCCGTTACAAAACCTTCACTTGAACTTCCCGTTACTTCCGATATCCATGAAATATGGAAAAACTTGCCCCCACACGTCTTGCAACCTTGGGTCATCCGCAGCGGCTGGCGATCTTTCGGCTGCTCATGCGCCGCTACCCGGATCGTATTCCCGCGGGTGAATTGGCCACGGTGCTGGGCCTCAAGTCTTCGACCCTCTCTGCCTATCTCGCAGCCTTGATGCAGGCCGGGTTGGTGGTGCAAGAGCGGTCCGGCACATCCCTTCGATATTCCATCGACATGACAGAGGTGCGACGCACCTTCGATTACCTGTTCAACGACTGTTGTCGCGGGCGCCCGGATATCTGCGCGCCGTTCCCCACCCTCAGAGGAGGCCCCGATATGGCCCACCGGAAATACACCGTGCTTTTCATCTGCGTCGGCAATTCGGCGCGCTCGATCTTTGCCGAGACCATCCTGCGCGACATGGCGGGCGACCGGTTCACCGTCCATTCCGCCGGAACGAGGCCCTATTCCGAGCTTAATCCCTTTGCTCTGGAGGTGCTGCGCGCCAAGGGCCATGACCTGAGCCCGCTGCGCGCCAAGAACGTGTCAGAGTTCACCGGCCCCGATGCCCCGGCGCTCGATTTCGTCTTTACCGTCTGCGATACGGCGGCGAATGAGGAATGCCCTGCCTGGGAAGGCCAGCCCGTCAGCGCCCATTGGGGCATGCCCGACCCGGTCAAGGTCGAGGGCACGGAGGCGCAGAAAAGCCTTGCGTTTCAGCAGGCTTATGGCGCGCTCCGAAATCGGATCACGGCCTTTGCGGCGCTGCCCATCGAGACCCTCGATCGTGTGAGCCTGCAAGCCGCCGTCGATGACATCGCGCGGCACTCTGCGGGGCAGGGCGCATGACGGTCTATGCCATCAACGGGCTGGGCCGGATCGGCAAGCTGATCCTCAAGCCGCTCATGGAGCGCGGCGCGCAGATTGCATGGATCAACGACGCGGTGGGCGATGCCGCCATGCACGCCCATCTGCTCGAATTCGACACGGTGCATGGGCGTTGGGACGCCAGTTTCGGGCATGACGACGGCGCGGTGATCATCAATGGCGTGCGTCTGCCGTTCATCGGCGCGCGGGATTTAGGGGAATTGCCGCTCGATGGTGTGGACGTGGTGATCGACTGCACGGGCATTTTCAAGACCGAGGCCAAGATCGCGCCCTATTTCGCGGCAGGCGTCAAGAAAGTCGTTGTCTCTGCCCCGGTCAAGGATGGCGATGCCGCCAACATCGTCTACGGCGTCAATCACGCGGTTTATGAGCCTGCACGGCACCGCATCGTGACGGCGGCAAGCTGCACGACCAACTGTCTCGCGCCCGTCGTCAAGGTGCTGCACGAGAGCATCGGCATCAAGCACGGGTCGATCACCACGATCCATGATGTGACCAACACGCAGACCATCGTGGACCGGCCCGCCAAGGACCTGCGCCGTGCGCGCTCGGCGCTCAATTCGCTGATCCCAACCACCACGGGGAGCGCCACGGCGATCACGTTGATTTATCCGGAGCTGAAAGGCCGCTTGAATGGCCATGCCGTGCGCGTGCCGCTGCTCAATGCGTCGATCACCGATTGTGTGTTCGAGATGGAGCGCGAGACCACGGTGGAGGAGGTCAACGCGCTGTTTCAGGCGGCGTCCGAGGGGCCGCTTGCGGGTATTCTGGGCTATGAAACCCGCCCGCTTGTCAGCGCCGACTACACCAATGACACCCGGTCGGGCATTGTCGATGCCCCCTCGACCATGGTGGTCAATGGCACGCAGGTAAAGGTCTATGTCTGGTATGACAACGAGATGGGCTATGCGCACCGCTTGGTCGATGTGGCCTGCATGGTCGGGGACAGCCTGTGACCGCAAGACCCGAAGGCCTGAGCGCCTATATCGCCGTCACGGCGGCCTATTGGGCCTTTATGCTCAGCGATGGCGCGCTCAGGATGCTGGTGCTCTTGCATTTTCACACGCTGGGCTTCAGCCCGGTGCAATTGGCCTATCTCTTTCTTCTCTACGAGTTTGCGGGGATGGTGACGAACCTCTCGGCGGGCTGGATCGCGGCGCGGTTCGGGTTGACGGCGACGCTCTATGCGGGGCTTGGCCTGCAGGTGGGGGCGCTGATTGCGCTGGCGCAACTGGACCCAGAGTGGAGCCTCGCGCTTTCGGTGGGCTTTGTGATGGCGGTGCAGGGGGCGTCAGGCGTGGCCAAGGATCTGGCCAAGATGTCGTCGAAATCCGCGGTCAAATTGTTGGCCCCGTCGGAGGACGGCGGGCTTTTCCGCTGGGTCGCGGTGCTCACCGGGTCCAAGAACGCGGTCAAGGGGGTTGGGTTTCTGTTGGGCGCGGCGCTCTTGGCGGGGATCGGGTTCGTGGGCGCGGTCTGGGCCATGGCGGGCGTGCTGGCGGTGATCCTGATTGCCGTGGTCCTTGCCATGCCGCCGGGGCTGCCACGAGGGCGCAAGGGGGCGAAATTCTCGGAAGTCTTCTCGAAATCCGCGAATGTGAACTGGCTGAGTGCGGCGCGCGTGTTTCTCTTTGGCGCGCGCGATGTGTGGTTCGTGGTGGGCATCCCGATCTATTTCTACGGTGTCTTGTCGGACGGGTCCGAGGCCGGGAACCGCGCGGCGTTCTTTCTGATCGGCACGTTCATGGCGGGGTGGATCATCCTCTATGGCGCGGTGCAGGCCTCGGCCCCCAAGATCCTGCGGGCCAAGTCGCGGCCTGAGGCGGCGTTGATCGCGGCCGCGCGGGGATGGGCGCTGGCGCTCTGCGGGGTGCCTGCGGTGCTGACCGTGCTGGCGCTGATGGCCGGGGGGGCGCAGCCGTGGCTTACGGTGGCGCTGGTGGTGGGGTTGCTGGTCTTCGGCGTCATCTTTGCCGTCAATTCGGCGCTGCATTCCTATCTGATCCTTGCCTTTACCCGTGCCGAACGGGTGACACTGGATGTAGGGTTCTATTACATGGCCAATGCCGGGGGGCGGCTCTTGGGCACGCTGCTGTCGGGATTGACCTATCAATTGGGGGGGCTTGCGCTCATGCTGGGGGTGGCCACAGGGCTGGTGGCGCTGTCGGCACTGGCGGCGGGGCGGCTGACCCCACAGGAAAAGGCAGAGGCATGAGTGGTTTCGAGCGGTATCTGACGGTCTGGGTTGGGCTGGCGATGGCGGCGGGCGTGATCCTTGGCCTTGTGGCACCGGGCCTGATCGCGGCGATTGCGGCGGCAGAGGTGGCGCGGGTCAATCTGGTGGTGGCGGTGCTGATCTGGGCGATGGTCTATCCGATGATGGTCGGCGTCGATCCATCAAGTCTGAGCCAGGTGGCGCGCCAACCAAAAGGTCTGGCGATTACGCTGGTGGTCAATTGGCTGATCAAGCCGTTCAGCATGGCCGCGCTGGCGGTGCTGTTCTTTGAGGGGGTCTTTGCCGATCTGATCGCCCCTGCCGATGCCCAGCAATATATCGCCGGGCTGATCCTCTTGGGCGCTGCGCCCTGCACGGCGATGGTGTTTGTCTGGTCGCAACTGACCAAGGGCGACGAGAGCTACACGCTCTTGCAGGTCTCGGTCAACGATGTGGTGATGGTCTTTGCTTTTGCCCCGCTTGTGGCGTTCTTGCTGGGGGTCACGGATATTGTCGTGCCGTGGGAGACGCTGGTGCTGTCGGTGCTGCTCTTTGTGGCGCTGCCGCTGGCGGCGGGGTTGCTCACGCGGCGCAGGCTTGGGTCCGAGGCGCGGATTGCGGCGTTTCAGGCGCGGGTCAAGCCGTGGTCGATCCTCGGGCTGATTGCAACGGTGGTGATCCTCTTTGGCCTGCAGGGCCGGGTGATCGTCGAGCGGCCGATGGTGATCGGGCTGATCGCGGTGCCCATTATCTTGCAAAGCTACGGGATTTTCGTGCTGGCCTATGCGGCGGCGTGGCTGCTCAGAGTGCCGCACCGGATTGCCGCGCCCTGTGCGCTGATCGGGACGTCGAATTTCTTTGAACTCGCGGTGGCGGTGGCGATTTCGCTCTTTGGGCTCAATTCCGGGGCGGCTCTGGCGACGGTGGTCGGCGTGCTGGTCGAAGTGCCGGTGATGCTGTCGCTGGTGGCATTGGCCAACCGGACGCGGGCGCGGTTTCCCTGAGCCCTTCCATGGAAAAGCCCCGCGCGGTGGCGCGGGGCCTTTTGCCTTGCGGTCTGGCTTGGGCTTACTGCGAGAAGGTCGCCAGATAGGCGGCCACATCCTCGCCGCCCTTGGCGAGCTTGAAGGTCATCTTGGAGCGGCTGCCCAGATATTCGCTCGGGTCTTTGACATAGGCTGCAAGCTCTGCCTCGTCCCAAACCAGACCCTCGGCCCCTTTTGCGGCCAGACCGTCAGAATACTTGAAGTCCTCGACGCTGCCCGCCGTGCGGCCAATCACACCATAGAGATTCGGGCCGGTCTTGCCGCCCTTGACGATCGTTTCGCTGTCCGAGGCGATCATGTGGCAGGCTTTGCATTTGTTGAATTCTTTTTCGCCTTTGGCGGCGTCGCCTTCGGCGAAAGCGGGCAGGGAGAGCGCCACGAGCGTGGCGGAAGCGGCGAGAAGGGTCTTCATGAGCTACCTCATTGGGGTTTGGTTGCATTCCGGGTGTAACCATAGCCCGACTGCCCCGGCTTGCAACCTCCAACTTTGGTAGAGGCTGTGGTTTGCCTCAGTCAAATGCCTGTGAAAAGCTCTGACGCAGAGCCACATCGAGGTCGGCCATGGTGACCGGCAGGCCTAGGTCCACGAGAGAGGTCACGCCGTGGTCTGTGATCCCGCAGGGCACGATGCCGGTGAAATGCTCCAGGTCGGGTTCGACGTTGATCGAGATACCGTGAAAGCTGATCCATTTGCGCAGGCGGATGCCGATGGCGGCGATCTTGTCCTCAGCCGGTTGGCCTGTGGCTGTGAGCGGTTTGTCAGGTCGGGTGACCCAGACACCCACGCGACCCGGTCGTATTTCCCCAATCACATTGAATTCGGCCAGCGTGGCGATGACCCAGTCTTCCAGTTGGCGCACGAAGCAACGCACATCGCGGCCCCGCTTGCCCACGTCGAGCATGATGTAGACGACGCGCTGACCGGGGCCATGATAGGTATATTGCCCGCCGCGTTTCGCCTCATAGACGGGAAAGCGGTCAGGATCGGTCAAATCCGCCGGTTTGGCCGAGGTGCCGGCGGTGTAGAGCGGCGGATGCTCTAAGAGCCAGATCGCCTCGGCTGCGGTGCCGTCGGCGATTCGCGCAACACGCTCCTCCATCGCGGCTACGGCCACCGGATAGGGCACAAGATCGGCGGAGAGGTGCCATTCCACACCCGTTTGGTCGATTGCAATAGGGGTTTTGAGCGGCAAGGTTTGACTCTGTCTACGTGTAAGGGAAAACTTGTGGTAGATTGTCCTATCGAGTTTTGCACCTGCTTAGGGGAGATGAGAGATGTTTTCAAAACGAATTATGATGGCTGCATTGGCGGCATCGGTGGCAGTGCCTGCGGGCGTAGCCCATGCGGATTTCAAGGATGGACTGGTCGGGGGGCTGGTTGGTGGTGCCGTCAGTGGCATCATCGTGAACGAAAGCGCCAAAGCGCGGGAACGCAAACAACAAACCACGACCACGACGCGGCGGGTCTATCAGGCTCCGGCTCCGGTCAACACGGTCGAGCGCCAGCAAGTCCGCGAAGAACAGACAGCGCTGAATTACTTTGGCTTTCCGGCAGGGTCACCTGATGGCGTGCGCGGCCGCAACACCCGCGACGCGGCGGCGCAGTTTCAGGCGCATATGGGCTATCCTGCGACCGGCTATCTGGCCGATTACGAGCGTCAGTTTTTGATCAGCTCGTATTACCGCGCACAGAGCAGCGGAGCGGCCACCGCGCAGTTGATCGCGCAACGCGGACAGGGGACGCGCGGACTGTTGCATGCCTATCGCGACGAGGCCGTCGGCGTGCCGACCTATGCGGCGGCGCCCGTGCCTGTGCCGACAGCGCCGTCGCCAGTGATGGCCTCCATTCCAGAGGCGGCGCAGGTGCCGGCGGCAAGCACGGCTCCGGTTGCGGCCCCGGCTGCAGTCGGATTCGCCGCGCTGCCCAATCTCATGGCCTCGGGCGGCGAAGGTCCGTCTCTGGCATCGCATTGTAATCAGGTCAGTCTGATCACCAATTCAAACGGCGGTTTTGTAACTGAGGCGTCGCTGGGCGATTCGCGCGTTGCGCTGAACGAGCAGTTCTGCCTCGCACGTACATATGCGATTGCCGAAGGCGAGACGATGGCGGCCGCTCTCAAGGGCGTGACACCGGCACAACTGGAAGAACAGTGCCGCGCCTTTGAGCCTGCGATGCGGGATCATGTGGCGGCGCTCTCGCTGAATTCACGCGAAGAGGTCGTGCAGAACGTGCGCGGTTTCGTGCTCCAATCGGGGCAATCCCCGGCGCAATTGTCGGGAACGGCGAAAATCTGTCTTTCGGTGGGCTACCGGATCGACAATATGAACGTGGCGCTTGGCTCTGCCCTGTTGCTTACAGCCTTGGGCGAGGAACCTTACGGTGAGTTGATGGGACATCACCTGAACGAAGGCTTTGGCACAACGCGGCGCCCTGATCTGGCCCTGGCATGGTATCAAGGGGCTGTTGAGGCGATCGAGCGCGGCGCAGAGCCCGTTTTCGCCCCCGGCAACACTGAGCGCACCGGGCTTTTGCGCAAGGCGGCGTTCAAAACGCAGGGCGCAGCGGCGGACGCTTCAGAGAGCGTGCAGCCGGTTGCAACCCTGCCGACATTCAAGTTGGAATAGGCGCGCAGTGCATCGTTTGAAAAACCGGAGGGGCAATGTGTTTTGCCCCTTCACAAGCCTGATTAGTTTGCATATACGGCCCGCACCTACCTGATCACGTGCGGTCGTGGCGGAATTGGTAGACGCGCAGCGTTGAGGTCGCTGTGGGGTAACACCCGTGGAGGTTCGAGTCCTCTCGACCGCACCATTTCACCCGTCTTGGGTTGAAATCTGATCAAAATACAGTCCGGACATATGACGTGGTGACGAGGTGAGCGTGGCTGGCGCAGGTTGCCGCAGGGTCATTCCCACCAGCGGTCAATGGTGGCGATATCCGCGTCCGACCAGCCGAAGTGATGCGCGAATTCATGCACCACCACATGCGTGATCAAATCGGCCAGATCAATATCGCCCCGGTCGCGCCACTCGTCGAGGATCGGTTCGCGGAAGAGCCAGATCGTATCGGGGCCAAGCGGCTGATCAAAGTGGGATTTCTCGGTGAGCGGGATGCCTTCGTAGAGGCCTGTCAGATCAAGTGGATCGTCAATCTCCATCTCGTCGAGCAGATGTTGGGGGGGCCAGTCCACGACCAGCAATGCCACCTCTTGCGCCGCAGGTCGAAACGCCGGGGGCAGGGCGGCTATGGCCGCGCGGGCCATATCCTCAAAGCTGGCGAGATCGGGGGCGGGGCTGTCCATGCCCGGCATATGGGGGGCAGGGGCGGAAATGTAAATCCGCCCCCGCGTCGTCCAATCAGAGCATCAACTGATAGCTCGCGGGCACATATTGGAACCCGTCGCCGCGCGTTTCGACATAGCCCACGGCGGGGAAGGGCATGTGATAGCCGATGAACGGCACCTTATCGGCGGCCAGCATATCCAGAACCTTGCGGCGGGTGGCGGCGGCCTGTGCCTTGTCCATGTCGAACTTGACCTCCCAATCAGGATACCCAAGCGACCAGACGTAGTGATTGGCGAAATCGGCGGCGATAGCCAGCGATTTGCCGCCGCTCTCGATCATATAGGCGGTGTGGCCGGGGGTATGGCCGGGGGCGGACATGGCGGTGATGCCCGAGGCCACGCTGGCCCCGTCACCGATCATCTCGGTCTTTTCGGCCAGCGGGCGCATCTTGGCGTCGAACCCTTCGTTGCCAGCCGCCGCCCAGTGATCGTATTCGGTGCTGGCGGTCACGTAGCGGGCATTCGGGAAGGTGGCGGTGCCGCCTTCGCCCATCAGGCCGCCGATATGGTCGCCGTGCATATGGGTGATGACCACCACATCGACCTGATCGGGGGTGTAACCCGCAGCGGCGAGCGCGCCGGTGATCGCCTCGGGATTGAGACCGGTGTCAAAGAGCACAAGCTCGGCACCGGTGTTGATCACGGTGGGCGTAAAGAAGAACTGCGCCTGATCGATGGGAATATTGTTGGCGGCAGAGACCTGCGCAAATTCCTCGGCGCTGACGTTGAGGCCAAAGATCGTCTGCGGTTCAGGGCGCGGCATGGTGGCGGCGAGCAGGGTCGTCACCTCGAAATCCCCGAGCGTCACCCGATTGAACCGTGTGGTGGCAGCCCCCAGCATCGGCGCTGCTGCGCGTGCGGATGTTCCGGCGATGCCGGCCAGCGGGAGCGCAGCGGCTGATCCGAGAACCGCGCGGCGGGTGAGAGTAATGTGGGACATGAAAACCTCCTGTTTTTTGTTCCTCACAGAGAGTAGCGTAATTTGATGTAGTGCAGTTATCGTTCACACAAAATTGAGGTATCAGCGCGTCTGTAATCGTTCCTTCTAAAGCCCCGCACCAAAGGCTCGCTTGCGGCCATGTTCACCCTTTTTCAAAACCGCGATTACGCCCGCCTATTCTGTGCTCAGGTCGTGGCGTTGATTGGTACGGGCCTGTTGAGCGTTGCGCTCGGCCTGTTGGCCTATGATCTGTCGGGGGATCGCGCGGGATTGGTTCTGGGTACTGCCTATACGATCAAGATGGTTGCCTATGTGGGACTGTCACCCGTAGCGCAGGCCGTGGTGCAACGCCTGCCGCGCAAGGGAGTGTTGATCGGGGCCGACCTGTTGCGTGCGGCTGTCGGACTGTGTCTGCCTTTTGTGAGTGATCTGTGGCAGATCTACGCGTTGATCTTCATCTTGCAGGCTGCCTCGGCCACCTTCACCCCGGCCTATCAGGCGGTGCTGCCTGATGTGCTCCCGGATGAGCGGGACTATACACGCGCGCTGTCTTTGTCACGGGTGGCCTATGATCTGGAGAATATGGTCAGCCCGGCGCTTGCAGGCGTTTTGTTGATGGTGATGAGCTATCACTGGCTATTTCTGGGCACGGTCGCTGGGTTTGTGGGATCTGCGTTGTTGGTGGCTGTAACCGCAGTTCCGATGGTGCATGGCACGGTGGCAGATCGTCCCTTTCGCGAGCGTCTCTTTCGGGGGTTGCGCATTTACCTGGCTACACCCCGGCTGCGTGGGTTGTTGGCGCTCAATTTCGCCGCGGCCTCTGTCGGGGCATTCGTGCTTGTGAACACGGTGGTGTTGGTGCGGAGCGGTTATGGCGGGAGCGAGAGTGACTTGGCGCTGGCCATGGCCGCCTTCGGGGCGGGGTCCATGGGTGCCGCGTTGATGCTGCCGCGGCTGCTGGGTCATGTGACGGATCGGCGTGTGATGGTGATGGCCGCGCGGGGCTTGATTATTGTGGCATTGGTCATGGGGGCGGTGCTTTGGCGTGGTGGGGTAACGGACTGGGGCGTGTTCCTGCTGAGTTGGGCCATGATCGGGTTTCTTTACTCTGGCGTTCTCACGCCGTCGGGGCGGCTCTTGCGGCGCTCGGCCCATGCCGAGGATCGCCCGGCGGTCTTTGCCGCGCAGTTCGCGCTCAGCCATGCCTGCTGGCTGGTGAGCTATCCTCTGGCGGGATGGGCTGGGCAGATGCTTGGGATGGGGCCGGCCCTGATGCTGCTGGCCGGTTTGGCGGTTTTGGGGCTGCTTGCAGCGGCGTGGCTATGGCCTGCCGACCTGCCGGACGCGCCCCGGCATGAGCATCCCGATCTGCCGCCCGATCATCCGCATTTGCGCGCCCATGGCGGCCGCAAGCACGTGCACCCTTTGGTGATTGACGATGAACATCGCGTTTGGCCCACTCAAGGCTGATCCGCCGCAATCTGGACAATCGGGCACGGCTGTGACACATCGCGCGACAGAGTCAGGAGACACCCATGATCACCACCCGCTTTGCCCCGTCGCCCACCGGCTATATCCATGTCGGCAATCTGCGCACCGCGCTGATGAACTATCTCATTGCCCGGCGCGCGGGGGGCACGTTTATCCTGCGGATCGACGACACCGACGCTGAACGCTCGAAAGAAGCCTATGTCGATGCGCTCAAGCAGGATCTGGAGTGGCTGGGCCTGCATTGGGACCGGATCGAGCGGCAATCGCTGCGACTGGACCGTTATGCCGAAGCGGCGGACAAGCTGCGCAGCATGGAGCGGTTCTATGAGGCGTTCGAGACACCGACGGAACTCGACCTCAAGCGCAAGAAGCAGCTCAACATGGGCCGCCCGCCGGTCTATGACCGTGCGGCGCTTGCGCTGAGCGACGCGGAGAAGGACAAGCTGCGCGCAGAGCGGGGCAATGGCGTGTGGCGGTTCAAACTGATCCAGGAGCGGATCGAGTGGCGCGACGGCATTTTGGGCGATATTTCGATTGATGCGGCCTCGGTCAGTGATCCGGTTCTCATTCGCGGCGATGGTCAGGTGCTCTATACGCTGGCATCGGTGGTGGATGATGTGGACATGGGCGTTACGCATATCGTGCGCGGCTCGGACCATGTGACCAATACCGCCACGCAAATCCAGATCATCGAGGCGCTAGGGGCAAAACCACCGCAGTTCGCGCATCACTCGCTCTTGACGGGTCCGCAGGGCGAGGCGCTGTCGAAACGTCTGGGCGCGCTGTCATTGCGCGACCTGCGCGCGCAGGGGATCGAGCCGATGGCGCTCTTGAGCCTGATGGCGCGGTTGGGGTCGGCTGATCCGGTGGAGCTGCGTACGGAGATGGCGCAGTTGATCGAGGGCTTTGATATCGAGCGGTTTGGCTCTGCGCCGACCAAGTTCGATGAGAATGACCTCTTTCCGCTGACCGCGCGGCATCTGGCGGCGCTGCCGTTCGAGGCGGTGGCGGGCAAGATCGCGGAGATCGGCGTGCCCGAGGCACTGGCCCCGCAATTCTGGGAAGTCACGCGCGAGAATATCACCACGCTCAAGGACCTTGAGGGGTGGTGGGTGCTCTTTCGGGATGGGGCAGAGCCGGTGATCGAGGACGAGGATCGGGAGTTTGTGGCGCAAGCGATGGCGCTCTTGCCTGAGGGTCCGCATGATGCAGAGACCTGGGGCAAGTGGACGAGTGCCGTCAAAGAGGCCACGGGCCGCAAGGGCAAGGGTCTTTTCATGCCGCTGCGCAAGGCGCTGACAGGCCAAGTGCATGGGCCGGAAATGGCGCAGGTGCTGCCGCTCTTGCAGGTGATCAAGGCGAAGGGCTGAGCACCGCCGCGCGTAACCGCGACTTGTCACGCTCAAGGGTCAGCGCTAATTCAGCGTGTTCCAATGCGTGCTGCGCCATGTCGCGCGCCGCCTCGGCCAGATCATGGTCGGGTGCGACGGCAAGGCGCGCGAGAGCGTGTTGCAGGCGCAGGGCCACCTCAATCTGACCGGCCCCATCGCGGGCCACCCCGAGAAACGCGTTCTCAATCATCGCTGCGCGCGACATATCAGGCATAAAGAGGCGCGGAAATCGCGGGCTGGTTTCGTTGGGTGTGGCATTGGCCCAATCGAGCAAGAGCTTCTCCTGACGGCATACAACGGCGATTGCGGTGCCCGGATCATTGATCCCCGGTGAGAGCGCCCGTGACGCGGTTTCGGAGAGGACCAGAAGCCCGTAAGCCGCATCCTGTTCAAAGCTGCGGTTTGCGGCGATGGTCAGGCTCTGGCAGATGGCGTTTGAGTCGTCCTCGCGCAGACCTGTGGCATGGCCGATGGTCTGGCCTTTGATCAAATAGTCGCCGGGTCGAACATAGATGTAGACGCGGGTCTGATCCGTTCTCAGCTTTTCGCTGATGGCGTGCATGTCGATCAATTGCAGATACCCGGTGGCCGGGGCTTTGAGAGGCCGCGCGTCGGTCGGCAAGACAGTGGACGCGGTCAGGCACCTTGCACCGAGGGCCGGCAGATTACGAGCGCGGGCCAGGCAGTGGTGCGCCTCCTGCTCGATGGAATGAAGCGTCGCGTCCATGCTGCCCAGATCGCTCAATCGGTTGATCCACCGCAAAAGCGCCAGAACCACCAGCACCACCACCACCACGGTAAAGCCCAGCACCAACACGCTGGCCCCTTCGGGATAAAAGCCTGACTTGAAGAGGATGATTGCGCTCAGCGCATAGACAAAAGCGCCGATGAAGGTGGCCAGAACTGTGTGGGTGGTTGTGTCTGCCAATAGAATTCTGTGAACCCTCGGCGTTGTCTGTCCGGCGGCGGCATTATGTGCCGTCACCATGACATTCAGAGAGAAGGTGCTCACCGCCAGCATGCTAGAGGCTAGAATTGTCAGGATCGGCATCACGGCGTCTGGCGTGAAGCGTTCCTTCAGAGTGTTGGGGATGTGCTGGTTTAGTAAAATGGCAGCCGCAGAGGCCAGCACCGCCAATAGGGCAAAGAGCGCGACCCTGAGCCAGAGTTTGCGGCTGAAGCGCAGCAGATAAAGGGCCGTGGTTGAAAGGATTTGAATTTTCACGCGCGGGCCTTTGTCAATCGGAATGGTCTATGAGAGAGACGCCCAACCGGTCCAGGTGATGGTCCGTCTGAGTGCGCTCAAACGTGCTGAGGCTTTGGTGACGGGGATAGAGTGGTTTTGCTCGATCGTCCAGAACGGGCGCGTCCCAGCCGAGAGTGGTGTCAAAGAAACGCTGCACGCCCGCTACGCCAAACTCGTGCAAATAGCCTTGGACGACAACGTCGAGATAGCTGAGCAAGATTGGATGCGCCTGCGTTGGCGCACCGTGATACCCATCCGGGATCGTGTAGACAGCGATGTTTGGGGTATGGGGAAGGGTGTGGCGCACCTGATGTGTTGCCGTCGCGCGGACATAAGCCGCCTCGCGGAGATCGAGAGCGGGCCAGTCGGCTTCGGGTACGGGGGCGATGAGCCCGTCAATTTCCGCCTCCGGGTCGGGCACAACCGTCAGATAGGCCACAGGCCGCAGGTCCGTGTGTCGCCAAACCCGCCGCCATCCTGTCAGTCGAGCGGGAATTGCACTGGCAAAGGAGTGGCTCGCGCGGTTCACGAGGCTGCCGTATCCAAAGAAATATGAGTTTCCAATCAAGGTTTCCGTCCCGGTTTTGATCTGAATCATGGTCACATGCCCGTTTCGACGCAAGACTTGGCGCAGTCAATCAGAGGTCAGGGCCAATCATGCGGATCACCAAACGGACCAATATCGCCATTCGGCTGTTGATGTTTTGCGCCTCGAACAATGACCGTCTCGTCACCAAAGCCGAGATTGCCGAGCGCTGCAACACATCTGAGAGCCATTTGGCGCAGATCATCAATCGACTGTCACAGTTGGGTTTCCTCTATACCCAGCGTGGGCGCACGGGCGGCGTGCGCCTCGGGCGTCCGATGACAGAGATCACTGTGGGTGATGTATTTCGCCAGTTGGAGCAGAACACGCCGGTGGCGGAGTGTTTTGCCGATGTCGACAACACCTGTCCTCTGACCGATGCCTGCCGCTTGCGGGTGGCGCTGGTTGATGCGGTCGAGGCGTTTTATGCGCATCTCGACGAGGTGACGCTGGATGCGCTGGTCTGCGACAACGAGGCGCTCTTCACGATCTTTTCAGCGGCCCCCTGTATCAAACAGGCTTGAACTGGCGCGCGCTGTATACTAGCGTCTACCACAGATCGGATAGGGAGAACTGGCACGCGCCAGTGCCGAAGGAGCAACCGCCCCGGAAACTCTCAGGCGCAAGGACCTACCCGATCACGGAACTCTGGAGAGACCCCGATCTTGAGCGGGGCGCCGACGGGATAGCGATCTCAGGCGAAAGGACAGAGGGGGCATCGTGGCGCGGCCTGTGATGGGTTTTGCGCTTTGGCGGTGCCGGACTGATCGACAGACGATCCGGACCAGAGCAAAGGGAAGGATGCGGATGTCTGATCTGCAAATAACGCCGTTGAATGCGTTGCACCGCGAGTTGGGGGCCAAGATGGTGCCTTTCGCAGGCTATGACATGCCGGTGCAATATCCCATGGGCGTGATGAAGGAACATCTGCATTGTCGCGCCAAGGCTGGCCTCTTTGACGTGAGCCACATGGGACAAGTGATCCTGCGCGCGCCGGGTGGATATGCCGCCCTCGCGCAGGCAATCGAGGGGTTGGTGCCCGTCGACCTGTTGGGTCTTGGCGTGATGCGGCAACGCTATGGCATGTTTACCAATGAAACGGGCGGCATTCTGGATGATCTGATGCTGGCCAACCGGGGCAATCACATGTTCGTTGTGGTCAATGCCGCCTGCAAGGGTGCCGATCTCGCGCATATGCGGGCTGGATTGCCGGGGGTCACGGTCGAGGAAATCACCGACCGCGCGCTTTTGGCCTTGCAAGGCCCCGCCGCCGAGGCGGTGCTGGAGGCGATGGTGCCGGGCGTGGCCGCGATGCGCTTTATGGATGTGGGCATCTTCGGCTCGGAGTTTGGCGAGCTGTGGATTTCGCGTTCGGGGTACACGGGCGAGGATGGGTTCGAGATTTCGATGCCCGAGACGCAGGCAGACCGGCTCGCGCGCGCTCTCTTGGCGCATGAGGATGTCGAACCGATTGGATTGGGTGCGCGCGACAGCCTGCGGCTTGAGGCGGGTTTGTGCCTTTATGGCCATGACATCGACATCGGCACCACCCCGGTCGAGGCCAGTCTGAGTTGGGCCATCCAGAAGGTCCGCCGCTCGGGTGGCACGCGCGCGGGCGGATTTCCGGGCGCCGAGCGTATCCTGAACGAATTGCATCAGGGTGCCCCCCGCGCCCGCGTCGGCCTGCGCCCAGAGGGGCGCGCACCGATGCGCGAGGGAACGGTGCTTTTCGCAGATGTCGAAGGAGGCGAGCCTGTAGGTCATGTAACCTCTGGCGCCTTTGGCCCGACCATCGAGGCGCCGATGTCGATGGGCTATGTCCCTCAGGGCTTGGCCTCTGAGGGTACAGAGCTATACGGTGAGGTGCGCGGCAAACGCCTGCCCGTCCGGGTGGCCAAGCTGCCCTTTACCCCCGCCACTTTCAAACGCTGAGCAACAGGGAGCCTGAAAGCGATGAAATTTACTGAAGAACATGAATGGCTGCGCGTCGAAGATGACGTCGTGGTCGTGGGCATCACCGAGCACGCCAGCGAGCAACTCGGCGATGTGGTCTTTGTCGACCTGCCCGAGGTGGGCCGGGAGGTGGTCAAGGATGATGGCGTTGTGGTGATCGAAAGCGTCAAGGCCGCCTCGGATATTCTTGCCCCCATTGACGGCGAGATCGTCGAGGTCAACGAGGCCCTGCTTGATGATCCGGGCAAGGTCAATGAAGACCCGATGGGCGATGCCTGGTTCTTCAAGATCAAGCCGGCCGATCCCAGCCAGATGGATGAGTATATGGATGAGGCCGCCTATCAGGCCCATATCGCCTGAACCCGCCCGCCGGAGGTGCGGACGGCCCCAAAGAGTTTCGGGCCTCCGGCGGGAGTATTTTTGCCAAAAAGAAGCAGCAGGTTGGCGTGATGCCGCCTGCGCGATCTGATGAGGACAAACCCATGTCGTTCAAAGCGACCGATTATCTGCCCTATGACTTCGCCAATCGCCGCCATATCGGCCCCTCGCCCGAGGAAATGACCGAGATGTTCAAGGTTCTGGGTGTCGCATCTCTCGAGGCGCTGATTGATGAAACGGTGCCGAAATCCATCCGTCAGGAAAAACCGCTCGATTTCGGCAAGCCGAAGTCCGAGCAGGAATTGCAATTCCACATGTGGCAGACCGCGTCCAAGAACAAGGTTCTGACCTCGCTCATCGGGCAGGGCTATCATGGCACGGTGACGCCGCCTGCGATCCAGCGGAACATCTTTGAAAATCCGGCGTGGTACACGGCCTACACCCCCTATCAGCCGGAGATCAGCCAAGGGCGGCTTGAGGCGCTGTTGAACTTTCAGACCATGGTCAGCGATCTGACCGGGCTGGAAATCGCCAATGCCTCGCTCTTGGATGAAGCGACGGCGGCGGCAGAGGCCATGACCATGGCGCAGCGCGTGGCCAAATCCAAGGCCAAGGCGTTTTTCGTCGATGAAAACTGCCATCCACAGAATATCGCGGTGATCCAGACCCGCGCCGCGCCTCTGGGGATCGAGGTGATCGTGGGCAGCCCGGATGATCTGGAGGCGGACAAGGTCTTTGCCGCGATTTTTCAGTATCCCGGCACCTATGGCACGCTGCGCGATTTCACCCCCGAGATTGCAGCCCTGCATGACAGCGGCGCGCTGGGCATCGTGATTGCCGATCCGCTGGCATTGACGCTGCTCAAGGAGCCGGGGGCGATGGGGGCGGATATCGCCGTGGGTTCGACGCAACGCTTTGGTGTGCCGGTGGGCTATGGCGGACCGCATGCCGCCTACATGGCGACCAAGGATGCCTACAAGCGCGCCATGCCGGGGCGGATTGTGGGCGTGTCCATCGACAGCCACGGCAACCGCGCCTACCGCCTGAGCCTGCAAACCCGCGAGCAACATATCCGCCGCGAAAAGGCCACCTCGAACGTCTGCACCGCGCAGGCGCTCTTGGCGGTCATGGCGTCGATGTATGCGGTGTTTCACGGTCCCAAAGGGCTGCGCGCCATCGCTCAGCGCATCCACCGCAAGACGGTGCGTCTGGCCAAGGGGCTGGAGGCGGCGGGCTTTCATGTGGAGCCGGGTGATTTCTTTGACACGATCACGGTCGATGTGGGGCTCTTGCAGCGTGGCGTGCTGCAATCGGCGGTGCGCGAAGGGATCAACCTGCGCCGCGTGGGGGAGACGCGGATCGGCATCACGCTCGACGAGCGCAGCCGCACGGCCACCATCGAGGCGGTCTGGCGGGCCTTTGGCATCATCATGGAGGATGCCGATTTCACGCCCGAATACCGCATCCCCGATGCGTTGCAGCGCGAGAGCGATTATCTGACCCATCCGATTTTCCATATGAACCGCGCCGAGACGGAGATGATGCGTTACATGCGGCGTCTGGCGGATCGTGATCTGGCGCTGGATCGCGCGATGATCCCGCTTGGGTCCTGCACGATGAAGCTCAATTCCGCCGCCGAGATGATGCCGGTCAGTTGGCGCGAATTCTCGCTCTTGCATCCCTTTGTGCCTGCCGATCAGGCGCTTGGCTATAAAGAGATGATCGACGATCTGAGCGCCAAGCTCTGTGACATCACCGGCTATGCCGCCATTTCCATGCAGCCCAATTCCGGCGCGCAGGGGGAATATGCGGGGCTCTTGACCATTTCTGCCTATCACCGGGCGCAGGGGCAGGGGCATCGCCGCGTGTGCCTGATCCCCGTCAGCGCCCATGGCACCAACCCGGCAAGCGCGCAGATGGTGGGCTGGGATGTGGTTGTCGTCAAATCCGCCGAGAATGGCGATATCGACGTGGAGGATTTCCGCGCCAAGGCCGAGAAGCACTCGGAGAACCTTGCCGGCTGCATGATCACCTATCCGTCAACCCATGGCGTATTCGAGGAAACGGTGCGCGAAGTTTGCGAGATCACGCATGGACATGGCGGGCAGGTCTATATCGACGGGGCCAATATGAATGCCATGGTGGGCCTCTCGCGCCCCGGTGATCTGGGGGGCGACGTGAGCCATCTCAACCTGCATAAGACCTTCTGCATCCCGCATGGTGGCGGCGGTCCCGGCATGGGGCCGATTGGCGTCAAGGCGCATCTGGTGCCACATTTGCCGGGGCATCCCGAAACCGGCGGGGCCGAGGGGCCGGTTAGCGCCGCGCCGTTTGGCTCGCCCTCGCTCTTGCCGATTTCATGGGCCTATTGCCTGATGATGGGCGGTGCGGGGCTGACGCAGGCAACACGGGTTGCAATCCTCAACGCCAACTACATCGCCAAGCGGCTCGAAGGGGCCTTTCCGGTGCTTTACAAGGGCCGGGGTGGCCGGGTGGCGCATGAGTGCATCCTTGATGTGCGCCCCTTTGCCGAGAGTGCGGGCGTGACCGTGGACGACATCGCCAAGCGGCTGATTGATTGCGGGTTCCATGCGCCGACGATGAGCTGGCCGGTGGCGGGCACGCTGATGGTGGAGCCGACCGAGAGCGAGACCAAGGCCGAGCTTGACCGCTTCTGCGACGCGATGCTGGCCATCCGCGAAGAGATTCGCGACATCGAAGAAGGCCGGATTGATGCGGAGAACAACCCGCTCAAGAATGCACCGCACACGATGGAGGATCTCGTCAAGGATTGGGATCGGCCCTATAGCCGTGAACAGGGATGCTTCCCGCCGGGCGCCTTCCGCGTGGACAAATACTGGCCGCCGGTCAACCGGGTGGACAATGTTTACGGCGACCGGCATCTGGTCTGCACCTGCCCGCCGCTCGAGGATTATGCCGAGGCCGCGGAATGATCTGCTCAATGACCTGTGAGAAACGAAAAAAGGCGGCCTTTGGGGGGCCGCCTTTCGTTATGCTGAAAAATCTACCTTAAAAAGTGTCCGACCCAAAAACTTGAGCCGGATATGCGATAGGAACGGGTGCGCCATCACTCACACGGTCCGCTCTGATCACGTAATTTCACGCTAATGTGAGTAATATGAGTCTGTCATCCCCCAAATTGGGTAAGGCCGTCATTAATCCGCAAGCATTGGCATCAAACGCTCGAGAACGATGCGCCAGTGCCGGAAGAAAGCCAGTTGCCCGGCCTCTTCGATCAGGTGGAACTCGATCCAACCATAGTCGCGGCGGAATTCCTCAATGGTTGCAAGCGGCACCTGCGGGTCTTGCGTACCGTTTATGAAGACGATGGGTAACTTGCCGCGAAGGGCCTCGACATCCGCGCTCCAATCTTCAAGCTGGCCGGAAATGAGCTGTCGCGAAAACGCTTCATGCGCAGAGTGGTGCTCGGAAAGAGCGACTTCGGAGCCAGTGGCGAGCGCCTCAAAGGCTTCTGGATCTTCGATCGTGGCGACATCGGCCGCAGAATTACCGTAGACTGCGTGCAGGAACGTCCGCTTTCCGATCTTTCGGGCCAAAAGAAATCCAGCTTTGACCATGAACGGCAACAGATGCGGCGTGTACTTGGCTCCGGCCATGATGAATCGGTGCCATTTGTGCATACGCTCGAACTGTTCGCGCCGGGTGAGGGGCAACATGCCGGAGCACGCGATGATTCCGCTGAAGGCAAAGGGATTTGCACGGGCCAACTTGACGGCATAATAGGCATCTCCGCTGAGGCATAGGATCGGACAATGTCCAACCGCTTCGGCGCGTAATACCCGCATCGTGTCATCAAGAAGGGCTGTGTCATAATCTGTGCTTCGGTCCACCATATCCGACAGGCCATAGCCGGGCCGTAGGGGCACGATCACCTTTAAGCCGCGCAATGCAGCGCAAGCCTCAGCCGAGGCGGGCCAGCGCACCAACCCGAAATCAAGCGGAAGGTAGAGTACGGGTCTCCCGCGTGGCGCGCCAAGGATCAGATAGTCCACCCGCCGTCCGTCCGGCGTCACCAAGGATTTGAAATCACGTTCCACCAGCGTCGCATAGCCTTTGCTGACCTCAAGCGGAGCGGGGGCGGCGCGCACGGTCATGGCGGTCATGTCGATCAACGACAGAGCGAGACGCACCAGTTCCAACTGAGAATGGGTCTCGGTCTTGGCGAGCAGCGATTTGATCTGAGCGCGAACCGTGTCAACCGAGCGTCCCCGCTCGGCGGCGATCTCACTGACACTACGGCAATCGACGAGATGGCACAGAATATCGGCTTCGGTCTGGGTCAGCTCAAACGCTTGCATGAGGATATCACAGAACCCCGGTGGCATGCTCACGGCGTTTGACGCTGCTAGGACGAGGACCGTGCCATCCGCCGCGATGCAACGCTGCAGGCGGAAAACGATCAGATGATCGGCCTGCGCGGCACGCACCCGAAGAACAGCGGTGTCTTTTTCCCGGTTGTCAAAGAGGATATCGAGCGCGCATCTCAGTGCGTCCATATCAGCTTCATGGATCGGCAGATCGTGCAGTTCTGCCTTTGAAGGCAGAGCCATAGCCTGACGGGCGGCGGGATTGGCCGCGCGGACGTGGCGGCAACGGTCCAACAGCAAGGCAGGCACCCGGTCGAATGGGACCAGCATGCCATCCAGCCCAAGATTGCCTGTCTCCTCGGGGGCTAAGCGATCAAGGAATTCCGTGGCCCGGCGGAAATGTTCTGCAATCTGCGGGTCATCCAACAGGTGAGGCATGCTCAGGTCAACGCGCGCGCGCAGCGGACCTATCGCGCTCTCCCAGTGGTCAAGCAGCGCCTCGTAACGCGCGGGGTCGAGCGCTACGTCATAGAGTCTGTCAATCGCCGCATCCCTGTCCGCGTCGGACAGAGTTACAACGTCGATTTGATCCGTCATGCGCCGGGTCGATGTCATACCTGAAATCCGATGAGGTTAAAAACGGGCCGTAGCCTTTAGTTAGTCATGCAGGCACGGCATTTTAAAGGCAAATGAAAAGTCTCTTTGTGGCCTTATCAGTCCAAAAGACAGGCAAAGTGATCACGCAGCCGTCTCCATGTCGCCTCATCGGCGGCACTGAGCAATACGCCTTTGGCGATTGCCGTTGAATACTCGCGCCCATCGAGCATGCGCGCAACGCCGCCTGCCTGTTGGCAGACAAGGACGCCCGCCGCATGATCCCAAGGGTTCAGAACATCCGACATAACGAAATCCACCGCGCCCTGAGCCAAGAGCCGGTATTCATGGCAGGAACAGCGTAGCGCTATGCAACGTGCAAGTGCGGGCAGCAAAGGCGCCAGTTGCTCTTGGCGCGACTGCGACATCAGGTAGTAGTGCATGTAGCCTTGCAGGTCCGCCAATTCGCCACCGCGAGAGACGCGCGCCGGGCGCGCGACCCCGAGTGCGGCCTCGAGACGCGCGGGCGACGTTTCGTCGGCGATGATCCAGTCATCCGAGACGGGGTCATAGAGCAACCCCATTACCGGACGCCCAAAGCGGGTGACCGCGATGATCACCCCAAAGAGTGGAAGGCCATGCACGAAATTCCAAGTGCCATCCACAGGGTCGATGATAATTGCCAGTTCTGCTTCGGATACATCATCGCGTAGGGCGGGCTTGGCCGCCACCGCTTCTTCACCCACGATCAGCGCATGCGGGAACATCCGTTGCAGTCCCCGGGCGAGCATCGCCTCGGTCTGGTGATCGGCCTCTGTCACCAGATCATGTGGGCCGGATTTGGTGGTGGCATCGGCCCGTGTCACGGTGCGAAAGCGCGGCATGATCTCGGCGCGCGCGGCGCGGCGCACGAGGTTGATCAGCATGGTCTGCTGCGCCGGGGTGAAGGGGGACGAAAGCGGGATGGGCAGCGAATCGATCATGTCATCTCCTGTCGGTGCGCAGGTGGAGTGCCAGCCTTGGGGGCTGAAATCAACGCGGGAATGGCCAAAAAGATCGGAGGTTTCACCCCCGAGCCCCCAGAGTATTTCAGCCAACAAAAAGCCGGGTCGCAGGCGTCATTCGCGCGCACGCAAGGTCCGTGCAGGACGGGCACGCAATGGCCCCAAGGCGAAGACCAGACTGGCCAGCAGCGTCACCAACATCCCGCCCAGAATGATCGCTAACGCAGAGTTCCATATCACCGTAAACGGCGTGTCCATCACGAAATGGCTGACCGCCCAACCACCGCCGATGCCCGCCCCTAGTGCGACCAGCCCCGCGGCCCCGCCGAGAATTAGGGCACGCAAGATAAGGCTCGAGAGAATGCGGGCGCGCGTGGCGCCGAGGGTTTTGAGAATCGCCGCTTCATAGGTACGAGCGCGCTGATCTGCTGCCGCCGCGCCGATGAGCACGAGAAAGCCGGTGAGCAGAGTCACCGACGCGCCCCAAGAGGTGGCCGAGGCGAGGCCCGCCAAGAGATCTGTCACCTGGGTCAGCGCATCGCGGACGTTGATGGCGGTGACATTGGGGAAGCGGTCGGTCACGTCGCGCAGGATCTGTTCCTCGGATGCCTGATCGTCGGCATAGACCGTGGCGATGAACGTATGCGGAGCACCGGCCACAGCAGCCTCGTTCATCAAAAGGACAAAGCCCATGCCGACGCTGGAGAAATCCACCTCACGCAGCGACGTAATGGGCGCTGTGATGTCGCGGCCGAGAATGTTGATGGTGATTTCATCGCCGATGCCGATGCCCATCTCCATGGCTTCTTCGGCGGCAAAGCTGAGTTGCGGCGCGCCGGTATAGCCCTCGCCCCACCAGGTGCCTTCGGTGATTTCGGTGCGGTCCGGCAGGGCATCGGCGTAGCTCACGGCGCGGTCGCCCTCGACCACCCAATGTCCGGGGGCCACCTCGGTCGCGGGGCGGCCGTTGATGCGGCTGATGATGCCGCGCAGCATGGGCGCATTGTCGATGCGGCTGACAGCGGGGTCGTTCTCCAACCGCTCGAGGAACCATTCCATCTGGTCCTTTTGCAGGTCGACAAAGAAGAAAGAGGGCGCGCGCTCAGGCAGGTCGGCGGCGATGGCCCGGCGCAGGTTGCCGTCGATCTGGCCGACTGCAGCCAGAACGGCGAGGCCAAGACCGAGCGAGAGCATGACCGATCCGGCGGTGGTGCCCGGCCCGCCGATGGCCCCCAAGGCCCAGCCAAGAGCGGGGCGCCCGCGCAGGCGAACTCTTAAGGTACGGGCCAGTTTCTGGACCAGCATAGCGGCCAGAGACAGGACCAAGAGCGCACTGCCGATGCCGCCTGCGGTCCAGAGTGTGAGGCGCAGATTACCCGAGAAGAAGATAGCGGCGATGAGCAGGGCTGCAATAAGACCGAGGGTTGTCGCAATCCAGGGCCAGCCGGGCCAGCGGCGGGCGGCACCTGCCGCCTCGCGGTAAAGGGCTGCGGCGCGGACCTCTCGGGCGCGGGCGAGGGGCCACAGCGTAAAAATAAGCACGCTCAGTACGCTGTAGAGTGCCGCCTCGGCCATCGGAGCGGCATAGGGGGCAAAAATCGCAGGGACAGGTAATCGCGCCGCAATAACGGGTCCGAGCAGCACCGGCAGGCCCACTCCAAGAATGAGACCGCCGATGATGCCAATCAGGGACAGAACGCCTACCTGTATGAAATACGTCAGAAAAATCGTGCGTTGATCGGCCCCCAGCGTGCGCAACGTCGCGATGACTTGCACCTTGCCCGCGAGATAGGACCGCAAAGCCGCTGAGATGCCGACGCCGCCCACCGCAAGCCCCGAGAGGCCCACCAGTACCAGAAACGCCCCCAGGCGGGTGACGAATTCAGCCACGCGGGGGCTGGCGTTGCGGGCGTCGGACCAGCGAAAGCCGGAGCCATCCAGCTCTTGGAGACTGCGGGTTTCCAGCGCGGCGAGGTCCGAGCCCTCGGGCAGGAGAAGGCGGTATTTCGTCGTAAATAGTGAGCCGGGGCTCAGTAATCCGGAGCCGTCCAGATTGGCGCGGCTGACGATGGTGCGGGGGCCGAGGCCAAAGCCCGCGCGGGTTTGATCCGGCTCTTTCACCAGTTCGGCCATCAGGCGAAACTCACGTTCGCCCAAGCGAAAGGTGTCACCCACTGTGATGCCCAACCGCGCCGCGAGAATGGGCTGCATCACCGCGCCGGGCAAGCCGCCGGCACCGCCGAACGCCACATCAAGCGGCATGTTGGGTGAGAGAACCACATTACCAACCAGCGGATAGGCGTGATCCACGGCCTTGAGTTGCGTCAGTTCGCGTCGCCCGTCAGGGGCAATCGCCATAGAGCGAAAATCAGCAATTTCCGAGACAGCATCGGCATGTTGCACCATCCAGTTATACTCGGTCTCAGTGGCAAAGCGATAGGTCAGCTCAAGTTCGGCATCGCCGCCAAGGATGGCTGACCCCTGTTCGGTCATGCCGGCACGGATGCTCTCGCGCAGGGTGCCAACGGCGGCAATCGCCGCCACGCCAAGGATCACGCAGGCGAGAAAGATGCGAAAGCCGCGCAGGCCACCGCGCAATTCGCGTCGGGCGAGACGAGCCGCGATGCGCAGACTCATGCCGCGACCTCGACGCGGCCGTCGCGCAGGCTGACAACGCGGTCGCAGCGACGGGCAAGCTCTGGGTCATGGGTCACGAGCACCAAGGTTGCGCCGTGGCGGTCGCGCAGGTCGAAGAGTAGTTCGATGATCGAAGCGCCTGTGGTGCTGTCGAGATTGCCGGTGGGTTCATCCGCAAGGATGATCGCCGGGCGGGTGGCGGCGGCGCGGGCGAGGGCCACGCGCTGTTGTTCGCCGCCCGAGAGTTGCGATGGGTAGTGACCTGACCGGGATGCAAGACCCACAGCGAGCAGTTCCTCTTGGGCGCGCTCATAGGCGTTTGCGACGCCTGCGAGTTCAAGCGGAGTGGCCACATTTTCCAGTGCTGTCATCGTCGGAATAAGGTGAAATGATTGAAAAACAACACCAAAATTCTCGCGCCGCAGGCGGGCCAACTGGTCTTCGTTCATCAATGAGAGGTCATGTCCCATTGCCATGACTTGACCGGAGGTGGCGCGTTCGAGGCCGCCCATCAGCATTAGGAGCGAGGATTTGCCCGAACCGGACGGTCCAATCAGACCCAATGTCTCGGCCTTGTGGACATCCAGGGTAATCCCGTGGAGTATTCGCACAAGACCGGCGTTTCCCTCGAGCGACAATGTGACGTCGGTGAGGGACAGAAGAGGAGAACTCATGCGTTTGCGCCTGATTTACAAAGGTTTTCTGACATATGGGGTGCTGCGGCCCTTGGGCAAGGTGGTAGCGGCGTTTCTCTGCCTTGTCAGCCCCGTGATGGCCGCAGAACCGGTCACGGTTCTGGCATTGGGGGACAGTTTGACCCAAGGATATGGCCTGCCAGAGCAGGATGGGCTGGTACCGCAGATGCGGAAGTGGTTGGAAAATCAAGGGGTTGATGCGAATTTGATCAATGCGGGCGTGTCCGGTGACACCACGGCGGGCGGGGCTGCGCGGGTGGAGTGGAGCCTGACGCCGGAGGTGGATGCGATGATCGTGGCGCTGGGCGGCAATGATCTGTTGCGCGGCATAGATCCGGCGGTAAGTCGCCGAAATCTGGAAGAAATCCTGCGGGTGGCGGAGGCGCAGGGGGTCGAGGTCTTGTTGGTTGGCCTGAGAGCGCCGGGCAATTACGGGGCTGATTACAAGACGTCGTTTGATGCCATTTACCCTGATCTGTCAGAGGCTTATGACACGCTCTTCACACCTGATTTCTTTGCGGGACTGGGTGAGGGCGATCCGTCTACCCTGCAAGAGTTGTTTCAGGCAGATGGCATTCATCCCAATGCAGAAGGTGTTGCGCGGATTGTCGAAGGGTTGGGGCCGCAGGTGCGCGACTTGATCGAGGCGGCGCAGGCGAAGGAATGAGACCAGCCGTTACGCGAGGTCAGCCCGCCTGAGCCGCCTCGGTCAGCGCCTCGGGCAGGGTTCTGGCCAAGATCTCCATCTCCTCTGTCCGACCGCAACTGATGCGGATGCAGCGATCCTGCGGCGCGACAAAGGGCATGCGCACGAACACGCCGCGTGCCACCAGACCTGCCAGAACGCGCCGGGCAAAGGCGCCGTCGCGACCGCAATCCACGGTGACGAAATTGGTGGCGGAGGGCAGGGCTTGCAATCCGTTCTGCGCCGCGATGTGGGCGATGCTCTCGCGGGAGCGGCGCACCTCGGCCTGCACATGGGCGAGCCAGTCGGTATCGTGGAGCGCGGCCAAGGCCCCGGCCTGCGCCATCCGGTTCATGCCGAAGTGATTGCGGATCTTGTCAAAGCTCTTGATCAGCGGGGCATCCGCCACCGCATAGCCGATGCGGGCGCCAGCCATGCCGTAGGCCTTGGAAAAAGTGCGCATGCGGATGACCCGGGGATCATCGGCGGCAAACTCCGCCGCTGTGTGCTCGGGGGCAAATTCGACATAGGCCTCGTCAAGACAGAGCAGGCAGCCTTCGGGCAGGGTGTCGAGGGCGGTCACAATATCCGCGCCCGGCACCCACGTGCCCATCGGATTGTCAGGATTGGCGAAGTAGATCAGTTTCGCGCCCACATCCCGCGCGCGGGTGATGAGGGCGGACAGGTCTTCGTGGTCATCGCGGTAGGGCACCTTGTGCAGCGTGCCGCCAAAGCCGGTTACGTGATAGTTGAAGGTGGGATAAGCCCCGTCCGAGGTCACGACCGCATCGCCGGGGCCAATCAAGAGCCGCACCAGATTGCCCAAGAGACCGTCAATACCCTCGCCCACCAGCACGTTTTCGGGGGCCGCGCGCATGTGATCCGCGAGCGCTGCGCGCAGATCATGGCTGGTCGGGTCGCCGTATTTCCAGACATTTTCCGCCTCGGCACGGATCGCGGCAAGTGCGTTGGGCGAGGGGCCGAAGAGGTTTTCATTGGCCCCGAGGCGTGCTGCAAAGGGCGCGCCGCGTTGGCGTTCCTGCTCTTCCGGCCCGACAAAGGGGACAGAGGCGGGCAGGCTTTGGATCAGCGGGGTATAGCGCGGATGTGTCATGGGGCGCAGTTAACGGGATGCGGCAGAGCCTTGCAAGGGTGTGCCGCGACGTTGTGCTGGTCTGCGGCAGGGCTGTGGTGTTTCATGGTGCAAAAGGGAGGATTGGCCATGGCCCGAGTCACGACCGAGATCAAGGATCATATCGCACATGTCACGCTGAGCCGTCCGGACAAGCGCAATGCGGTCGATCCAGAGATGGCAGAGGCGCTTGTTTCGACGGGGCAGGCGCTGAGTGAGGCGGATATCCGCGCCGTGGTGCTGTCGGGCGAGGGCCGCGCGTTCTGCGCAGGTCTCGATGTGATGAGCTTTGCGCAATTGGCGGCAGGCGATCCCGAGGCGCTGTGTCTGCCGCGCACGCATGGCACGGGCAATCTCTTTCAGGCGGTGGTGATGGTCTGGCGTGATCTGCCGGTGCCGGTGATCGCGGCGCTGCATGGGGCCGTTTATGGCGCGGGGTTTCAGCTTGCGCTGGGGGCGGATGTGCGGATTGCGGCACCGGATACGGAGCTGGCGATCATGGAGATGAAATGGGGGTTGATCCCGGACATGGGCGGCATGGCGCTCTTGCCGCATCTGACGCGGTCGGACGTGATCCGGCGCATGACCTATACGGCGCGGCCCATTTCAGCGGCGCAGGCGATGGCGTGGGGGCTGGTCACGGAACTGGCCGATGATCCGCTGGCGGCGGCCTGTGATCTGGCCGCCGAGATTGCGGGCCGCAGCCCTACAGCCATACGCGCCGCCAAGCGTCTGATTGGTGTGGCCGAAAGCGGGGCCGATGCGGCGGCGGTTCTGAGGGCCGAGAGCCGGGAGCAGGCCGCACTGATCGGCAAGCCGGACCAGATGGAGCAGATTGCGGCCAATATGGCGGGGCGCGCGCCGGTGTTTCGGGGGTAGGATTAGCGTTTCTTGACGAACTCGGTCAGGATGACGATGCGCTGGCCCTCGACCCGGCCTTCGATCTGGGCGGGGTTGTCATGGACAAGGGCAATGCCGCGCACCGCCGTGCCGCGTTTGGCGGTGAAATTAGCCCCCTTGACCGTCAGATCCTTGATCAGGACCACGGTATCGCCTTGGGCCAAAGGCACGCCGTTGCTGTCGCGGTGACCGGTCTCGTTGCCACCTGCGTCCTCGGCGATGTTCTCGACCCATTTGCGGGTGTCGTCCTCGAGCCAGAGCTGCTCGGACAGTTCGCGCGCCCAGTCATGGTCGCTGAGGCGGGTGAGCATGCGCGCGGCCATCACTTGTGTCGGGGTATCCTCGGACCACATGGACGCGGCAAGGCAGCGCCAATGCTCGGGCTCGGGCGTGCCTGCGATCTGATCGGCGCAAGTGGCGCAGAGGCTGACGCTTGCCCCGTCGGGACCGCCCGTCACGGGATGGGGGGTGAGGGGGGCATCGGTGGCACAGAGGGCGCAGGACATAACAGGGAACTCCGGTAAAAAAGGGGCGTTGATCCCCCTTAGACCCCTATGGGGCAGGACAAAAGCCCGGACTGTGTTTGATCTGGCGCGGGTGGGTCCCTGCGCCAGTGGGCGCGCATCATCCCACCTTGACCAAACGCCTATTCCCATACATATGCCAGAGCTATGACAGACCTTGCTCACATCCGCAATTTTTCGATCGTGGCCCATATCGACCACGGGAAATCCACGCTTGCCGACCGGTTGATTCAGTCGACCGGGACGGTTCAGGACCGTGACATGAAAGAGCAGATGCTCGATGCCATGGATATCGAGCGCGAGCGCGGGATCACGATCAAGGCCAATACCGTGCGCATCGACTACAAGGCGCAGGATGGCGAGGTCTATGTCCTAAACCTGATCGACACGCCGGGCCATGTGGACTTTGCCTATGAGGTCAGCCGCTCCATGCGCGCGGTCGAGGGCAGTCTCTTGGTGGTGGACAGCACGCAGGGCGTCGAGGCACAGACGCTGGCCAATGTTTATCAGGCGATTGATGCGGGCCATGAGATCGTGCCGATCCTCAACAAGATCGACCTGCCCGCGTCGGAATGTGACCGGGTGGCCGAACAGATCGAGGATGTGATCGGGATTGACGCGAGCAATGCGATCCGCGTGTCGGCCAAGACAGGCGTCGGCATTGCCGAGACGCTGGAGGCCATCGTCAAGCATCTGCCCGCCCCCAAGGGCGACGAGAACGCGCCGCTCAAGGCGATGCTGGTCGATAGCTGGTATGATGCCTATCTGGGCGTGGTCGTTCTGGTGCGGATCATGGACGGGCGCATGAAGCGTGGCGACCGCATCCACATGATACAGACCGAGGCCACCTATAACGTCGAGCGGATCGGTGTGTTCCGGCCGCAGATGGAAAAGGTCGAGAGCCTTGGGCCCGGTGAGATCGGGTTTATCACCGCCTCGATCAAGCAGGTGCGCGATACCAAGGTGGGTGACACGATCACCCATGAAAAACGCCCCTGCGCCAAGGCTTTGCCGGGGTTCAAACCCTCGGTGCCGGTGGTGTTCTGCGGGCTCTTTCCGGTGGATTCCAACGAGTTCGAGGATCTGCGCAACGCGATCGAGAAGCTGGCGCTGAATGACGCGTCTTTCAGCTATGAGATGGAAACCTCGGCGGCGCTTGGCTTTGGCTTTCGCTGCGGGTTTCTGGGACTGTTGCATCTCGAGGTGATTCGCGACCGGATCGACCGCGAGTACGACATCGACCTGATCACCACCGCCCCGTCGGTGATCTATCACCTCTTCATGAAGGACGGCACGCGCTCGGATCTGCACAACCCCGCCGACATGCCGGATCTGACCTATGTGAGCCATATCGAGGAGCCTCGGATCAAGGCGACCATTCTGGTGCCGGACGAGTATCTGGGCGATGTGCTCAAGCTCTGTCAGGATCGGCGTGGCATCCAGATGGACCTGACCTATGCGGGCAACCGGGCGATGGTGGTTTATGATCTGCCGCTCAATGAGGTGGTGTTCGATTTCTATGACCGGCTGAAATCGGTCACCAAGGGCTATGCCTCGTTTGACTATCAGCTGCAGGGCTACCGCGAGGACAGTCTTGTGAAAATGTCGATCCTTGTGAACGATGAGCCGGTTGATGCGCTGTCGATGATGGTGCACCGGGACCGCGCGGAAATGCGTGGCCGCGCCATGGTGGAAAAGCTCAAGGATCTGATCCCGCGCCACATGTTCAAGATCCCGATTCAAGCGGCGATTGGCGGCAAGGTGATCGCGCGCGAAACGCTCTCGGCCATGCGCAAGGATGTGACGGCCAAGTGTTATGGCGGGGACGCCACGCGCAAGAAGAAGCTGTTGGAAAAGCAGAAGGCCGGCAAGAAGAGGATGCGCCAGTTCGGCAAGGTGGACATCCCGCAAGAGGCATTCATTTCCGCGCTCAAGATGGATAGTTGAGCGGTCGGATCGCGTCCTGATGCAACTCTCACTGGCGTTACGCCGCGCCCCGCGCTAGCGTGTTTCCAGCAGCGAAACAATTGAGGCGCATCATGACGACAAAGGCCAAGACAACCAGCCCGCGCAAGACATCGACCAAAAGCACGACCAAAGCGAGCACGGCCAAGCCCAAGACGGCGCGCAAGCCGAGCGTGGTCAAAGAAGCCGTGCCCGTGGTCGAGAGCGCGGCGGTCATTGCGCCTCTGGACAATGCGGCGGATAATGTCATCGCCCTGACCGTGACGGACACGATCCCCGCCGACGCTGGGCCGGACTTGAAGAAACAGGAACTGATCGACAAGGTTCTGGGCAAGGGCGACATCAAGAAGAAATACGCCAAGCCCGTCGTCGAGGCGGTTCTTGAGGTGCTGGGCGAGGCGTTGGCCGAGGGGCGCGAATTGAACCTGCCGCCAATGGGCAAGATCAAGATCAACCGGGTCCGTGATGTCGCCAATGCGCGGATCATCGTGGCCAAGATCAGGCAGTCGAAAGCGGGGGCCGGATCGGATGCCGGGACCGATGATCAGGACAGTGACGATGACATGAAAGATGAGGTTGCACAGGGCGAAGAGTGACGCTAAAAGCCCCCACGGCGGGTGATTAGCTCAGTGGTAGAGCGCTTCGTTCACATCGAAGATGTCAGGGGTTCAAATCCCTTATCACCCACCATTTCCCTGTTTTTTCACATTGTGCGGCTGACGTTTGCCGCCGGGTTTTGCAGGCATGCCTAGCTCAGGGCGTGCTGAGGGACAATGGATCGACCCGGGCCTCGCCTGCGATCATTCCGGCCGCTGCGCGGTCGTGGCGTAGATAGGCGATGCCGCGCCCGCCGGATTGGGTGTAGAGCGTGCCTGCGGGTTTGCCCTCGGCGGTCAGGATTTCGCTGCCGATGGGGGCAGCGCCATGGACGGCGACCATGGTCAGACCTTTGCGCAACTCGGTTTTGTGTTTCATCCGGGCCGTTACCTCTTGGCCGACGTAACAGCCCTTGCGGAAATCCACACCATTGAGGCGCTCGAACCCGGCCTCGAGGATAAAGGTGTCAGGGGTCAGTTCGATCCCGGTTTCGGGGATGCAATGGGCCACGCGAATCCGCTCGAAATCGCTGCCGTCGTCGCCCTCTGCATCGCCATAGAGCCGCCAGCCCAAGTCCGGGTGGCGCGGGTCTGTGAGTGCGCCCGCAGGGGCGGGGCCAGTGCCACGCCGAACCTTGAGGTCGGTTTGGGTGAGGGTCACATCAGCGCGCAGTTTGTACATGGTCAGGCGCTGCAAGAGCATCGGCGCAAGGCTGTCATCGACGTCGATCCGGATGGTATCGCCTTGGCGCGACACCAGGAAGTCGGCCAGATATTTGCCTTGAGGCGTCAGGATGGCGGCATAGACCAGCCCCTGATCGAGTTTGTTTAGGTCGTTTGTCACCAAGCCTTGCAGGAAATGCAGGGCGTCTTTGCCGGTGATCTGCAGAATGCGGCGCGTCATGCCTCTTCCCCCGTGTTGTTCGCCC
Organism: Roseovarius sp. MBR-51; assembly: GCF_053628575.1. NCBI lineage: Bacteria > Pseudomonadati > Pseudomonadota > Alphaproteobacteria > Rhodobacterales > Roseobacteraceae > Roseovarius > Roseovarius sp. MBR-51. Next base: position 54,623 of record NZ_JBRJGQ010000011.1, on the reverse strand, counting down.
GTAATATAGGTCACGAAAGCAGACACAACAGGGGTCGTCATGCGCGCAGCACTCTCGGTGGTGATTCCGACACGGAATGCAGGGGCAAGTCTGCCTGTCTGTCTTGCCGCGTTGATGGAGGGGCTGGAGGCAGGTTTGATCCGTGAATTGGTCGTGACCGATGGCGGGTCGGGCGATGCCACGGTGCAGATTGCCGATGCGGCGGGGGCGGTGATCGTTCAGGGGGCGGCGTCCCGCGGCGGGCAATTGCGGCGTGGGGCGCATGTGGCGGGCGGGGACTGGTTGCTGTTTCTGCATGCCGATACGGTTTTGCCTGTTGGATGGGCGGGCGCGGTCAGCGCGCAAATGGCGTTGGGTGGACCCGCCGCCTTTCGGCTGTCGTTTGATGCGACCGGGGTGATGCCCGGACTGGTGGCGGGCTGGGCCAATCTGCGCAGTCGGGTGCTGGGCCTGCCCTACGGGGATCAGGCGCTCTTGATCGCGCGCAACGACTATGAGGCGGTGGGCGGATTTGCCGATATTCCGCTGATGGAGGATGTCGCTATGGCGCGCGCGCTCAAGGGCGGCATTGCGCTCTTGCCGCTGGCGGTCACCACCTCTGCGGCGCGGTATCGGCGCGAGGGGTGGCTGCGGCGGGGGGCACGCAATCTCTGGACGCTGATCCGCTATCTCTGCGGGGCCGACCCTGTGCGGCTGGCTGAGGCGTATCGGCGCAAGGACTAGAGGCGCACGGAATTCTTGAAAAATTCCGGACAAGAAAATTTTGAATTTTCTTGTCTCAACGCGACGTGGGAACGACGACCTCGGACAGGGGCAAGAGCGCGCGGCCGCGATTGACGCCGCTTGCCAAGGGCGTAAGGTGCGCCGCGAAGAAGCAGGAGATCCCCCCACATGAGCCTCGCCCACGGTCGCGCCTATCTGGCCATTCCCGGCCCCTCGGTCATGCCAGAAGAGGTGCTGCGTGCCATGCACCGCGCCGCCCCGAATATCTATGAGGGCGAGCTGATCGAGATGACGGCGGGGCTTATTCCCGACTTGCGCGCTGTCGCGCGCACGCGCCAGCATGCGGCGATCTATATCTCGAACGGGCATGGCGCGTGGGAGGCGGCGCTCGCCAATACGCTGCAACCCGGCGACCGGGTGCTGGTGCCGGCCACGGGGCGGTTTGGGCATGGCTGGGCGGATGTGGCGCAGGGGCAGGGGATTGCGGTCGAGATGCTGGATTTCGGCAAGCGGTCGCCGATTGATCTCAACCGACTGGAAGACGTGCTGCGCGCCGATAAGGCGCAGAGGATCAAGGCGGTTCTGGCCACCCATGTCGATACGTCCACCTCGGTCCTCAATGACATTGCCGGGGTGCGGACGGCACTGGATGCGGCCGGGCATCCGGCGCTCTTGATGGCCGATTGCATCGCCTCGCTGGCCTGTGACCGGTTCGAGATGGACGCTTGGGGCGTCGATGTGATGGTGGCGGGCAGCCAAAAGGGGCTGATGGTGCCGCCGGGTCTGGCGTTTGTGTTCTTTTCCGACAAGGCGGCGGAGGCGCGCAAGAAGATGCCTCTGGTCAGTCGCTACTGGGATTGGACCAATCGGGCCGATCCGCAGATGTTTTATCAGTATTTCGGCGGCACCGCGCCCACGCATCACCTTTACGGGTTGCGCGCGGCGCTCGACCTGATCGCAGCGGAGGGCGGGATCGAGGTGGTTTGGGCGCGGCATGACCGGCTGGCGCGGGCCATCTGGGCCGCGTGCGAGACCTGGGGGCAGGTGGGGCCGCTGGAATTGAATATCGCCGATCCCGCCTTGCGCAGCCGGGCCGTGACCGCGCTTCGGATCGGCGCGCCGCATGGGTCGCGGTTGCGGTCCTGGGTGCAGGATCATGCAGGCGTGACGCTGGGGATCGGGCTTGGCATGGCCGAGCCGGGTGATCCGGCGTGGCATGGGTTTTTCCGCATCGGCCATATGGGGCATGTCAATGCGCATATGGTTCTGGGGGCGCTTGCTGCGATTGAGGCCGGGCTTACGGCGCTCGATATTCCGCATGGTGAGGGCGGGCTGGCGGCGGCCGCTCGGGTGATTTCGGGTAAGGGTTAGGGGGCGGGCGGGGTTGGCCTGACGGGGACGTTTGGCTAATGCGGGGCGACGCGCGGCGCCCTTCGGGCGTGATTCCGCGCGCAGGGGTTTGGGACGAAAGGCAGCAAAGAGGCCATTCGCGTCCGTCCGGAGGGTCTTTGCACCTGACCTCAGTCGCGCAGATGCGTTTCCAGCCAGTGTTCCAGCCAGTGGATGTTGTAATTCCCGGACTGGATGTCGTCTTCCTGCAAGAGCGCGTGAAAGAGCGGCACGGTGGTGTCGACGCCATCGACGATCAATTCGCCAAGGGCGCGGGCGAGACGCTGGAGGGCGCTGTGACGGTCCTTGCCATGCACGATCAGCTTGGCAATCAGGCTGTCGTAATAGGGCGGGATCTTGTAGCCGTCATAGAGCGCCGAATCCATCCGCACGCCCAGACCGCCGGGGGCGTGAAACTGGGTGATCCGACCGGGACGCGGCGCAAAATCGGGCAGTTTCTCGGCGTTGATGCGGACCTCTATGGCGTGACCATTGATGATCAGATCGTCCTGCGTAAAGGACATCGGCAGGCCTTCGGCGACGCGGATCTGTTCCTGCACAAGATCGACGCCAAAGATCGCCTCGGTCACGGGATGCTCGACCTGCAACCGCGTGTTCATCTCGATGAAAAAGAAGTCGCCCTTTTCATAGAGAAACTCGATGGTGCCTGCACCGCGATACTGGATATTCGCGCAGGCGTCGGCGCAGATCTTGCCGATGCGGGCGCGCTCTTCGGCGGTGATGCAGGGGCCGGGGGCCTCTTCCAGCACCTTTTGATGGCGGCGTTGCAACGAGCAATCGCGCTCACCCAGATGCACGGCGCGGCCCTTGCCATCGCCGAACACCTGAATTTCGATATGGCGCGGCGTGGTCAGATATTTCTCGATATAGACCTCGTCATTGCCAAAGGCGGCTTTGGCCTCGGAACGCGCCGTGAGAAACGCCTTTTCCAACTCGGCGGCGGTCTGCGCCACCTTCATGCCGCGCCCGCCGCCTCCGGCGGTGGCCTTGACGATGATCGGAAAGCCGATGTCAGCGCAGAGCGCCTGTGCCTCTTTGAGGTTGGCGACGCCGCCCTCTGAGCCGGGCACGCAGGGCACACCAAGCGCCTTCATCGTGTCCTTGGCGGTGATCTTGTCGCCCATGATGCGGATATGTTCGGCGGACGGGCCGATGAATGTCAGGCCGTGATCCTCGACGATCTGCACGAAATTGGCGTTCTCCGACAGAAATCCATAGCCCGGATGGATCGCCTGCGCACCCGTGACCTCACAGGCGGCGATGATCGAGGGGATCGACAAATAGCTCTCGGACGAGGCGGGCGGGCCGATGCAGACGGATTCATCAGCCATGCGCACATGCATGGCGTCGGCGTCGGCGGTGGAATGCACGGCGACGGTCTTGATCCCCATCTCACGGGCGGCGCGGATCACGCGGAGGGCAATCTCGCCCCGGTTGGCGATCAGGATTTTCTCGAACATGTGCAGCGGGCCTTATTCGATGATCATCAGGGGCGCGCCATATTCGACCGCCGCGCCATCCTCGATCAGGATGCGTTTGACGGTGCCACCGCGCGGGGCGGGAATATGGTTCATCGTCTTCATCGCCTCGATGATCAGGAGGGTGTCGCCCTCAGAGACCTGCGTGCCCACGCTGACAAAGGCGGGTGCGCCGGGTTCTGCCTGCATGTAGACGGTGCCGACCATGGGCGATGTCACGGCGCCGGGATGGCTTGCGGGGTCTTCGGCGGGCGCTGCGGCTGCCGGGGCCGAGGCGGCGGAAGGGGCGTGCATCTGGGCGGGCGCGGCGGGGGGAGCGTAATGGGTGGTGACAGTCTCGCCCCGGCGACTGACGCGCACGTTGAGCGTGTCTGAGTCGCCGTATTCACGTTTGACCGAAAGTTCGGTCAGATCGTTCTCGTTCAAGAGTTCCGCCAACGCCTTGATAAAGGCCACGTCCGATTCATGGGATTTGTTCGACATATCTTCCTCGACCACAGCGCGATGATGTCCCGTCCGGGGCTCATGGCATTTTGTTTTGGCCGCTTATAGGGCAAGGCGGAGGCTGAGAAAAGCGGCCATTGCCCCTTAATCTGGGGGTGGGAGGGCAATTTTGCGAGAGGCGCGCGTATTCAAAGCGGCATGCCTGAGAGTTTGGCCACGAGTTCCGCGAGGTTGCGGGCCTGAAATTTCTCAAGCAGGCGGGCGCGGTAGACCTCGATCGTGCGGTAGCTGAGGCCGAGATCAAGGCCGATTTCCTTGGAGGTGAGGCCACGACAGGTGAGAATCGCCACTTCGCGTTCGCGTTGCGTGAGTTGCACCATGGGGCGTTCGTTCGAGAGATCGGAAAACGACCAGATGCCGCGCTGAAACGGGGCTTCGGGGGTGAGGGATTGGCCGCGCACCCGGCACCAGAAGAGCGTGCCATCGCGCCGTTTCATCACCCGCTCGTCGGAATAGCGACCGGTCTTGCGCATGATCGAGAGCGCATCCGCCCCGATGCGGCGATAATCCTCAATCGAGGGATAATAGCGGGCGAGGGGGATGTTGATGTAATCGGCCGGGGCATCGCCAAAGATCACGGCAAATTTTTGATTGCACTGCCGGATGATGCGGTGTTCCAGCAGCGCGAGGCCCACGGGGGCGTGGTCAAAGGCGAGTTCCTTGATCTCCATGGCGGTCTCCATGGCCCGTTTATGGCGCGCGGGATGCGGCGCGCCAAGGGCTTTGCGTGTTTCTACGGAATTGTGCCGGGGCTTTGTCGGTGGTTTGGTGGCGACGGGGAGGATTGGGTGATGAATATCGGGATTTGGCTGGAGCGGGCGGCGCAGGCGTGGCCCGCGCGCGAGGCACTGTTTCAGGGAGTCGCGCGGGTTGCGGATTATGCGGGATTTGACCGGGCGGCCCGCGAGGTGGCGGGCGTGCTTGTCGCGCAGGGCGTGACCCCCGGCGACCGGGTGGTGATTTTCATGGGCAACGCGCCAGAGTATCTCTTGGCGCTCTATGGCATTTGGTATGCCGGGGCCGCCGCCGTGCCGATCAATGCCAAGCTGCATGGCGCAGAGGCGGCGTGGATCATCGCGGACGCGGGCGCGCGGGTGGTTCTGGCGGATGCGGCCCGGCGGGAGGCCTTGGCCGAACAGGGTGTTGCGGCGCAGGCGGTGGCGCGGGGCGAGGCCGTGGCCGAGGTGGCGACACGCGCGCCGGGGGATCTGGCGTGGCTGTTTTACACCTCCGGCACCACGGGGCGGCCCAAGGGGGTGCGGATCACGCATCGGATGCTGGTGGCGATGTCGCTGAGCTATCTGGCGGATGTGGATGAGGTGACGGGCGCGGATGCCACGCTCTACGCAGCGCCGATGAGCCATGGCGCGGGGCTCTATGCGATGGTTCATGTGCTGCGCGGGGCGCGACATGTGTGCCCGGCGTCGGGCGGGTTTGACGAGGATGAGATCTTCGATCTCGCACGGCATCATGGCCGGGTGCATATGTTTGCCGCCCCGACGATGGTCAAGCGGCTGACCGCGCAGGCGCGTGTGAGCGGCGAGACCGGCGCGGGGCTGCGCAGCGTGGTTTATGCCGGGGGGCCGATGTATCTGGCCGATATTCTGGAGGCGGTTGAGGTCTTTGGGCCGGTTTTCCTGCAAATCTACGGGCAGGGGGAATGCCCGATGGCGATTACGGCGCTGTCCCGCGCCGATGTAGCGGATCGCAACCATCCGCGTTGGCGCGAACGGCTGGCCTCGGTGGGCCGCGCGCAATCGGTGGGGGAGGTGCGGATTGCCGATGAGACAGGCGCGGAGGTGCCGCCGGGCAAGGTCGGTGAAATCCTTGTGCGCGGTGATGCGGTGATGCCGGGGTATTGGCAGAACGACGATGCCAGTGCCAAGGCGCTCAAGGGCGGCTGGCTCTGGACAGGTGATCTGGGACGGATGGACGGTGACGGCTATGTGACCTTGCAGGATCGGTCCAAGGACATGATCATCTCGGGCGGCAGTAATATCTATCCGCGCGAGGTGGAGGAGGTGCTCTTGACCCACCCGTCGGTGTTTGAGGCGGCGGTGGTGGGGCAGGCAGACCCGGAATGGGGTGAGGTGGTGGTGGCCTTTGTGGTTTGCAACGGGGCATTGGACGCGGCGGCGCTTGACGCGCATTGCCTGAGCCAGATCGCCCGGTTCAAGCGGCCCAAACGCTATATTGCGGTGCCGGAACTGCCCAAGAACAATTACGGCAAGGTGCTCAAAACCGAGTTGCGGGGGCGTTTCGCCGAGTAACCTCACCTTGTTTTCGCCGATCAAAGGCGCTAGATGCGTGGGGTCAAGCGGTCGCAGCCTACCCGCTTTAAAAAACAAGGATGAAAGATGAGGACGATTGTTATCTGCTCTGGCGGGCTCGATTCCGTATCGCTCGCCCACAAGGTGGCCGCTGAGCATGAATTGGCGGGGCTTCTGAGCTTTGATTACGGGCAACGCCATGTGAAAGAGGTGGAGTACGCCGCCGCTTGCGCGCGCCGTCTGGGGGTGCCGCATAAGGTGGTGGATATTCGCCAGATTGGCGCGGCGCTGTCGGGATCGGCGCTGACCGATGATGTGGCGGTGCCGGATGGGCATTATGCCGAAGAGACCATGAAAATCACCATCGTACCCAATCGCAATGCGATCATGCTCGCCATTGCCTTTGGCATGGCGGCGGCGGAAAAGGCGGATGCCGTGGCCACGGCGGTGCATGGCGGCGATCATTTCATCTACCCCGATTGCCGCCCCGGTTTCATCAACGCGTTTCAGGCGATGCAGGATGCGGCGCTGGAGGGCTATGCCGAGGTCACGCTCTACACGCCGTATCTCAACGGCTCGAAGGGCGATATCGTCACCGATGGCGCCAAGCATGGCACGCCCTTTGCCGAGACATGGTCCTGCTACAAGGGTGGTGCGAAACATTGCGGGCGTTGCGGCACCTGTGTGGAGCGGCGCGAGGCGTTTCATCTGGCCGGGGTGGTTGACCCCACAGAGTATGAGGATCGCGATTTCTGGCTGACGGCTGTGGCCGGGCGGGGGGCGTGATGTACCGGATCACCAAGGAATTCCATTTTTCCGCGTCGCATCAACTCTTTGGCCTACCTGAGACGCATCAATGCGCGCGGCTGCATGGGCATAATTACATCGTGGTGGTGGAACTGACCGCAGCGGAATTGAACGCGAATGGGTTCGTGCGCGATTACCTCGATCTGGGTGATCTGAAGCGGTATATCGACGACACGCTGGATCACCGGCACCTGAATGATGTGCTGGGGGATGATTGCGTGACCGCCGAGCGGTTGGCCAAGCATCTCTTTGACTGGTGCCGTGCCCGCTGGCCCGAAGTGACCGCGGTCAAGGTCAGCGAGACGCCGAAGACATGGGCGGAGTATCGTCCGTGAGCGAGGCGATCCGGGTTTCGGAAATCTTTGGTCCGACCATTCAGGGCGAGGGCGCATTGATCGGTCAGCCGACGGTTTTTGTGCGCACAGGAGGCTGTGATTATCGCTGCGTCTGGTGTGACAGCCTGCACGCGGTAGACTCGGCCTATCGCGAGACTTGGGTGCCGATGAGCGCAGAGGCTGTGATGGCCGAGGTGGTGCGCCTCTCGGGTGAGCGGCCAATCATGGTGACGCTCTCGGGCGGCAATCCGGCGATTCAGCCGCTGGGGGCGTTGATCGACCTGGGCCATGCGCAGGGCTATCGGTTTGCGATGGAAACCCAAGGCTCTGTCGCGCGCGACTGGTTTGCGGCGCTCGATATGCTGGTGCTCAGCCCCAAGCCGCCGTCATCTAGCATGGTGGTGGATTGGGCGCTGTTCGAGGAATGTGTTGCGGCGGCCAAGGGGGCGGCGACCGTGCTCAAGATCGTGGTGTTCGACGCGGTAGATTACCGATGGGCGCGCGAGGTTGCGGGGCGGTATCCTGATCTGTCGCTCTATTTGCAACCGGGCAATCACACGCCGCCGCCGCCCGAAGATGATGCTGCAACCGTGGATCAGGACGGCATCGACGACCGCATGCGCTGGTTGGTGGAGCGGGTAACGGACGACGGATGGTTTGACGCAAAGGTGCTGCCGCAACTGCATGTGATGCTCTGGGGCAACAAGCGCGGGGTGTGAAGGAGAGAGCGATGAGCGAGAATATCTACAAGGACCTCAAGCAGTTGGGTGGTGCTGCACAGATACCGCAGACCCCCGAAGAGGCGCTATTGGAGCGGGTCTCCAATCCGCAGGCGGATGTGCAGTATAACGTGCGGTTTATCGCGCCCGAGTTCACCTCGCTCTGTCCGATGACGGGACAGCCTGATTTTGCGCATCTGGTGATTGATTATGTGCCGGGCAAATGGCTGGTCGAGAGCAAATCGCTCAAGCTTTACCTGACCAGCTTCCGCAATCACGGCGCGTTCCATGAGGATTGCACGATTTCGATTGCGCGGCGCTTGGTGGCGTTTCTGGAGCCGCAGTGGCTGCGGATTGGCGGCTATTGGTATCCGCGTGGCGGGATTCCGATTGACGTGTTCTGGCAGACCGGAGTGATGCCTGAGGGGGTTTGGATCCCCGACCAAGGCGTGCCACCCTATCGCGGGAGAGGGTGAAGGGCAGGGTCTGGCCTCAAGGGGACGGACGGCCCAGCGATCGCGCGGCGCCCTTCGGGCTTGATGCCGCGCGTAAGCGCTTGGAGCCGACGTCACCTAAAGGCCAAGACCCTACACTTTTTGCATCAGCAAGGCACGGTGCGATAGGTGCCGTCGCCATTCGAGTAGGCGCACTGGTTCTTGGCGGTGTTGCGGGCCACAAGCGTGCCTGCGGCAGCGCCTGCCAGTGCCGAAACGACGGTCCAGCCGGAACTGGCGTCAAAGGCGGAGGCGAGCAACGCGCCACCGGCTGCGCCGGCCGCACCGCCGACCAGTTCACGGTCGCTGACCCCTTCCATGCAGCCAGCAAGGGCAAGGCTGGTGACGCTGGCGAGAATAAGACTGCGGTTCATGGGAATCCCCTTTTGAATTGTTTTAGATACCTGGATTATCGATTAACGCGGCAAAAGGGGATTTGTTCCGTCCGGGAAACCGGATGAGCAGGGAGTTACCGCCTAGAGCATGGGTGGCGGGGGTCTGCGGCGCGCGCCCGAGAGGGCGTTGCCCGCAATCGCAGTCAAAAGGATCGTGCCGCCAATCAGGGTATTCGGGGTGGCCGTCTCGCCGAGCACAAGCCAGACCCAGACCGGGCCCAGCACCACTTCGGCCAAGGACAGAAGCGTCAGTTCGGCGGCCGGCACGGTCTTGGAACCGATGGTATAGAGGATCAGCCCCAAACCCACCTGAAACACGCCCATTCCGAGCGAAATCCCCATGTCGCCGGGGGTGATCCTGAGCGACAGGCCAAGCCAGAGGCAGATGATCGCCATCAGCACCATGCCAAAGACACCCGACAGAAAGACGGCGGGCATCATCTCGGTTGCCTTGCCCCAGCGGAGGGTGATGGTGAAGGTCGCGAACCCCACCGCAGAGCCGATGGCGGCGAGATTGCCCAAGAGGGCGGCCCCGGCGAACTTGTCCCAGACCATCACCGCGATGCCACAGCCCGCAACGAGAATGGCGACCCATGTTTGGGGCCGCACATATTCGCCAAGGATCACGCGGCCAAGGACAGCGGCCAAGAGGGGAGAGCAGGCGAAAAGCATCATTGCATTGGCGACGGATGTGGTCTGGATGGCAAAGATCGCGCCTGTGTAGGCCGCAACCAGTGACAGCCCGCCAATCACCCCCGGCCAACCCATGCGCCACGCAAGGCGCAGCGGATCTTGTCCGGTGCGCAGGCGGATCACCCCATAGAGCAACAGCGTCATCGAGACAGAGCGGTAGAACAGAATCTGCCAGACCTGCGCCTCGTCAATCAGGCGAATGCCAAGACCCACTGTGGACCAGACCAGACCGGCGAGAAACACAAGGCCATAGCCGCGCAGGTCACGTTCGGACCGGGTCAGGACGGTGGTCATTTGGCGCTTTCTTCTTCGGGGATTTGGGGCGGCAGGGGGCTGCCGGGGGCAAAGATCGCCTCGGCGGTGACAGGCACCTCGTCGCTATGGCGTGCTGCGCGCAATTCGCGCCAGCCGAGATAGAGGCCAGAGGCAATGATCAACGTCATGCCGGCGAGGACATTCAGCGCCGGAACTTCGTCCCAGAGCACATAGGCAAGGATCGCGGCAAAGGGCAGGTAGGTATAGTCAAAGGGGGCCACGAGGCTTGCGTTTGCGATCTGGTATGCCCGCGAGACCAGCGAATAGGCGGCCATACCGATGGCCCCCAAAAGAGCAAGGCGTGGCAGGTCGCCAAACGCCTCGGGCGGTAAGGCCCAGCGCAGGTGGTGGGTGGCCGGGGTGATCTCGATCACCTGATTGACCAGCCAGCCCATCGGCAGGATCAGCAGCCCGGCGAAGGTGAGGGTATAGAGGCCCACGGTCAATGTGCTCTCGCGGTCGCCGATCTGACGGGCGATGATCTGCGAGATGGCGTAGGTCACAGCGCAGAGCAAGGGCAGGATCGCCACCCAAGAGAAATTCTCGCCCGCCGGGTTCATGGCGATCAGCACGCCGATAAAGCCCACGACGAGGGCTGCGCAGCGATGCGGTCCGATCGTTTCACGCAAGAAGACCGAGGCGAAGAGTGCGGTGATCAGCGGCGCGGAGAAGAAGATTGTGCTGACCTCGGCCAGTCCCATGAACGGGAAGGCCGCGTAGAACATGGAAAAGCCTGTGGCGAAGAGGAAGGCGCGCAAGAGATGCAGCGGCCAAAGTGGCGTCAGCAGGCGGTGCGGGGCTCCGAGAATCAAGATGAGGGGCGTCATCACCAAGAGGGTCACGACGGAGCGCACGAAAATCAGCAACCACACCGGATAGAGGGTCAGCAGCGTTTTCATCATGGCATCCTGCCCGACAAAGAGCAGCATGGCGATTTCGACGCAGAGGATCCCCTGCAGCGCGCGCGACGGCGCGGGGGTGGGATGTGCCGAAAGCGTGGCCATGGGGGTCCATTTCTATGAGTTTGGCGCGCGCGCCGCCGTGTCTTAGGGTTGTCTCACGCTGGGGAGATCAAAAGCGACTGTCGCGCCTCTTTGCGACGCGGATGCGTAAAAACCGGGCAGGGGTCTGCGCGGGCACCGGGGTGCTGATGGCCATTGTGTCGGGGTGGCAGGCTTGTACGAAAACGTGACCTCGGATATGGGCGTAAGAATATTGCGCGCCGCGTTATTTTCGTGGAATAAACAGGCTGTAAACTTATAGACAAGTCTTGTGCGCTTGTTGTAAAAAAATTCTCGCGCTCACAGATGGCCCACAGATAGCCCTCCGGGACAAGGACTCGCCAGATGCCGGACCGGCTCATGATCGGCACCAGAATTCGCGAGAGGCGGGTGTTGAATGGTATCCGGCAATCGGATCTGGCACAGCAGGCCGGGATTTCGCCCTCCTATCTCAACCTGATCGAGCACAATCACCGCCGGATCGGGGGCAAGACCCTGCTGAAGCTTGCGGAGGCGCTCAAGGTTGAGCCGTCGCAATTGACCCAAGGTGCTGAAGTGACGTTGATTTCCGGTCTGCGCGAGGCGGCGGGCAAGCCTGATACGGATGGGCCGGAACTGGACCGGATCGAGGAATTCGCCGGGCGCTATCCCGGCTGGGCGGGGCTGTTGAACGAGCTGCGTCGCCGCAATCAGGCGTTGGAGCGCACCATCGAGACATTGACCGACCGTCTGGCGCATGACCCGTTTCTGTCGGATTCGCTGCATGAGGTGATTTCGGCGGTGACGGCGATTCGGGCGACGTCTTCGATTCTGGTCGAAACCGAGGCGATCGAGCCGGAATGGCAGGCGCGGTTTCATCGCAACATCAACGAGGACAGCGCGCGGTTGACCGAAGGCGCGCAGGCCTTGGTGCGGTATCTGGAGGCGGCCCCCAATACCGAGGCGGAACTGACGTCGCCACAGGACGAAATGCATGCCTTTCTGGCCGCGCGCGGCTATCATCTGGCGGAATTGGAGCGCGAGATGGCGGGGCCACGCGATGTGGCGCGGTTGATCGAGGCGGCCGCGGCGCAGGGCATGTCGAGTCCGGCTCAGAGCCTGACGCGCGACGCGCTTTTGCGGTATATGGAGGATGCGCAGGCCTTGCCGCTCAGGGCGTTTCTGGCGCGGGTGGGGATGCTGGGGCTGAGGCCCGACCGATTGGCAGAGGCGACGGGGGCGGATATGGCGCGGGTGTTCCGGCGTCTGGCGAGCCTGCCGGAGGCAGAGGTGGGTCCGGTCGGTCTGGTAATTTGCGATGCGTCGGGCACCTTGACGTTTCGCAAGCCGATTGGCGGATTTGCCATGCCGCGTATGGCGGGGGCCTGCACGCTCTGGCCGCTCTATCAGGTGCTGAGCCAGCCGCAGGTGCCCATTCGGATGCGGTTGCGGCAGGCGGGGCGCGGGGCCGAGGTGGTTGAGGCCTTTGCCGTGGCCGCACAGGCTGTGGCTGCGGGCTTTGATCGACCGCCGCTGATGCAGGCGCTGATGTTGCTTTTGCCCGATCCGGGCGAGGCGGGGGGCGGGTTGCGTCAGATGGGGGTGAGTTGTCGGATCTGTCCGGTGCCCGACTGTGCGGCGCGGCGTGAGCCGTCGATCGTCGCCGAAGGGTTATGACGGGATGGACGGGCAGACAGACAAACGCGCGGCAGCGCCTGCGCGCGCAACGGAGGGGAGGCCAGTTGCATGAGTAAGAGGGTTCTGGTGATCGAGGATGAACCGAACATCATCGAGGCTGTCAGCTTTATCCTGTCGCGGGATGGCTGGGAGGTGAAGACCCACGCGAATGGCCATGATGCGATGGAGGCGGTGCGCGCCCGCGCGCCTGATCTGATCATTCTGGATGTGATGCTGCCCGGCAAGAGCGGCTTTGACATCCTTCAGGAAATCCGCGCCGATGCCGTCTATGGCCGCACGCCGGTCCTGATGCTGACGGCACGCGGCCAGACCAAGGATCGCGAGATGGCAGAGCGTGCCGGAGCCAGCCAATACATGACCAAGCCGTTTTCCAATGCCGATGTGCTGGCGGCGGTACGGGCGCTGGTGGTGCCATGAGTCCCGAACGCAGCCCGCTGTTTCTGGCGCGGCGCACCTATCGGCTGCGGCGTTTGTCGGATGCGGCGCGGATGCTGCCGATTGCCGGGGCGGTGTTGTTCTCTCTGCCGCTCTTGTGGGAGACTAGGGAGGTGAGCACCACGGATGCGATGTTCTACATCTTTGGTCTCTGGATCGTGCTGGCGGTGATCGCGGGCGTGATTTCGACGCGACTGCGCCCCGCTGATACCGAGGACGACCCGAAAGGATCGCAGGAGCGCTAGATGACGATCCTCAACGCCCTCATCCTTGTTTGCGTGCTTTATGTGGTGTTTCTCTTTGCCGTGGCCTTTGCGGCGGATCGTGCGGCGCTGCGCGGGCGCGGAAGCTGGCTGCGCTCGCCCTATGTCTATACGCTGTCGCTGTCGATCTATTGCACGGCCTGGACGTTCTACGGCGCGGTCGGTTTTGCCGCGCGGTCGGGGCTGGAATTCGTCACGATCTATCTGGGGCCGACGTTGATCATGATCGGCTGGTGGTGGACCCTGCGCAAGATGGTGCGGGTGGGGCGCAGTCAGCGGATCACCTCGATCGCCGATCTGATTTCCTCGCGCTATGGCAAGTCCAACCTGCTGGCGGTGATCGTGACGGTGTTGGCGGTGATCGGCACGACGCCCTATATCGCGCTGCAATTGCAATCGGTGACGCTGTCCTTTGCCGCCTTTGCCGAGACCGATCCCACGGCCACGACCCTGCCGGACATGCAATCCACGGCGCTTTGGGTGGCGGGGGGGCTGGCGCTCTTTACCATTCTTTTCGGCACGCGCAATCTGGATGCGAACGAGCGCCATCACGGCGTGGTCATGGCCATCGCGCTGGAGGCGGTGGTCAAGCTCTGTGCGCTCTTGGCGGTCGGGATCTTCGTGGTCTGGGGCCTATCCGGCGGGGTGGCGGCGACGCTCGACCGGATCGACGCCTCGGCCATTGCACGCTTTGAGGTGTCGGGCAGTCGCTGGGTTGGTCTTACGATGCTGTCGGCGGCGGCGTTTCTGTGCCTGCCCCGTATGTTTCAGGTGATGGTGGTCGAGAATGAGGACGAGGACCACCTGCGCACCGCGGCCTGGGCCTTTCCGACCTATCTGATGCTGATGAGCCTCTTTGTCGTCCCCATCGCGGCGGTGGGGCTGGAGGTGATGCCAGCAGGGGCCAATCCCGATCTCTTTGTGCTGACCCTGCCGTTGATGGATGGGCGCGACGGGCTGGCGATCCTGTCGTTCCTCGGTGGGTTTTCCAGCGCCACCTCGATGGTCATCGTGGCCGCCATCGCGCTTTCGACCATGGTGTCAAACCATGTGGTCATGCCGCTCTGGCTGCATTTTTCGGGAAGTGCGGCGATGGTGTCGGGGGATGTGCGGCATGTGGCGCTCCTTGCGCGGCGGCTTAGCATCGCGGGGGTCGTGCTATTGGGCTATGTGTATTTCCGCCTGTCGGGAGGGGGAACCGCGCTGGCGGCGATTGGCCTGATCGCCTTTGCCGGTGTGGCACAGTTCATGCCGGCCCTGATGGGCGGGCTGTTCTGGCGCGGTGCCACGCGCACGGGGGCCTTGGCGGGGCTCTGTGTCGGGGCGACGGTTTGGATCTATTGCCTCTTCCTGCCAAGTTTTGGACCCTCGGTTGTGCTGCCGCAGGTGGTGTTTGACGAGGGGCTCTTTGGCCTGAGTTGGCTGCGGCCCCGCGCGCTATTCGGGGCCGAGGGGATGGACCCGGTGGTGCATGCGGTGCTGTGGTCGATGCTGCTCAACACCGCCGCCTTTGTCCTTGGCTCGCTGCTCAGCTTTCCGCAGCCGGTCGAGCGGTTGCAGGGCGCGCAATTCGTCAATGTGTTCGATCATTCCGGCACGCCCGGCGGCTGGACCGGCGGCATGGCGCAGAGCGAAGATCTGTTGATCATGGCGCAACGCATCATGGGGGCGACCGAGGCGCAGGCGCTCTTTGCCGAGGCCGCCAAGCGGCAAGGGCTGGCGGGGTACCTGCCCGAACCCAGCCCGACGTTCCTGCAAGAGCTGGAGCGGGAATTGTCGGGGTCGGTCGGGGCTGCCACGGCCCATGCGATGATCAGCCAGATCGTCGGAGGGGCTGCGGTCTCGGTCGAGGATCTGATGGCGGTAGCGGATGAAACCGCGCAGATCATGGAATATTCCAGCCAGCTTGAGGCGAAATCGCAGGAACTGGCCCGGACCGCGCGACAGCTCCGGCAGGCCAATGAAAAGCTGACACAGCTTTCGGTGCAAAAGGACGGGTTCCTGAGCCAGATCAGTCATGAGTTGCGCACGCCCATGACGTCGATCCGGGCGTTCTCGGAAATCCTGCGCGACACCGGAGATCTGACACCAGAGGAGCAGAACAAATATGCCTCGGTGATCCATGACGAGGCGGTGCGCCTGACACGGCTCTTGGATGACCTCTTGGATCTCAGCGTGCTGGAGAACGGCCAGGTCGTGCTGCATGTGCAGACCGGATCGCTGGCTGACCTCCTCGACCGGGCGGAACGCGCGGCGGGGGTGCAGGGCGGCACGCTCCGGGTGGTGCGCGACCGTGTGGCCGAGGCTGTGGAATTGACCACCGATCTTGACCGATTGGCGCAGGTGTTCATCAATCTCATCGCCAATGCACGCAAATATTGTGACGGGCAGCCGCCGGTGCTGACCATCCGCACAGCGGTGGTGGACGGGCAGTTGGTGATTGACTTTACCGACAACGGATCGGGCATCGCGCCCGCGCAACAGGCTGTTATTTTTGAGAAATTCTCACGTATTGGGCAGCACCAGGCGGGGGGGGCGGGCCTTGGCCTTGCGATTTGCCGCGAGATCATGGCCCGGTTGGAGGGCGCGGTCAGCTATTTGCCGGGACAGAAGGGCGCGGCATTTCGCGTGACCTTGCCACTGATGGCGCGCATGGCGGCGCAGTAGCGGCGCGCGGTTTTCGGGTCTGCCTAAAGGAAATCGTAACCATGCCTGCCTAGGGTTGCCCCATAGGCTTCAGAAGGGGGCGATGGCGCAGGCTATGGGATCGCAGGATCACAGTTCGGTCATTCAACGCATGGCACAGGCGGCACGGGGCGGATTTGACAGCCGTCAAATGTCCCCGGCCAAGGCGTTGCGGCTGGCGCTGGCTCGGGTGGCGGATTCGCTCTTTGGCCTTGGCGTAACGGTCGCTACGGTCGAGCAGATGCGTTTGCCGTTGGCTGAGGTTGCCCAGCATCTGAGCGATGAGGGACTCTTGGTGCATCTTGATGGAGCGGGGGGCGCGCGGGGGGCGTTCTGTCTTGATCCGCAGTTTTTGGCGGGGTTGATCGAGGTGCAAACCACGGGGGCCGTGCGCCCCGCCGTGGCGCGGCCCCGTGCCGCCACGCGCACCGATGCGGCGATGGTCGCGCCGCTGATTGATGCGGTGATGGCCGAGTTTGACAGCCAGATGACAGCCGAGGTCGAGGGCTATCTGGCGCGCGGCTTCAGCTTTGGCGACTTGGTCGAGGATACGCGCGCGCTGTCGCTTGTGCTTCTGGCTCCAGATTACGACTTGCTGCGGTTGACGGTCGATTTGGGGCCGGGGGCCAAGACAGGGCGTCTCGACCTGCTGGTGCCGGTGGTGCCACTGCCCGTCCGCGCAGCGCCTGGGGCGGGCGCATTGGTGGACGGCTCGGCGCCTCTGGACGGGGTGGTGCGCAATGCGCCGGTGGTGCTTGATGCGGTGATGGCCCGGATGCGGTTGCCGTTGCGCGATGTCTGGGCGTTCAAGCCCGGCGATTTGGTGCCGATCCCGCGTGAGGCACTGGGCGAGACGCAACTGATGGGCACCAAGGGGCATATGGTGGCCATCGCACAGCTGGGACAGATGAACGGCTGGCGCGCGCTGCGCCTGATCGCGGGCGGGGCTGCCCCGCTGCCCGACCTGCCCGACCCAGAGGATGAGACCGCGACGCAGGTGCCGGTTGCCGGTGCCGCAAGCGCATCGCCGCCGCGCACGGGTCGCGATCTCGTGTCTCTGTCCGACGCCGGTCAGAACCGAGAGCCGGCGTGAACCGGCGCATTGGTGCCGATCCACCCGCCTCGGTTGACTTGCATCAATGACCAAAGCGCGCCGGTTTGATAGACTGAGGACAATCAAGGAGGGTTCTCATGCTGGAGACAGAAAAGTATCGGTCGGCGCTGATGGCGCGTCTGGGTGAATTGGATAAACGCCTGCACGCGATTGAAGGTGAATTGGATTCAACAAGATCCAAGGATTGGGACGATGCTGCGATCGAGCGCGAAGGTGACGAGGTTCTCGAGCATCTGGGTCAGCACGGTCAGGAAGAGGTGGCGCGAATTCGTGCTGCGCTCGACCGCATCCGCAAGGGGGCTTATGGCATCTGTGCCAAATGCGAAGAGCCAATTTCCGCCGACCGGCTGGATATTCTGCCGGAAACGCCGCTGTGTCGGAGCTGTGCTGCGCAGGTATCCTGAAATCGGTCACGCATCTGTTACGGGTGCGGCCTATGTTATAGCTTCAAAGCGAAAAACACGTTAGAGTTGCAATTGCCACCAGGGAGGACGACCATGACCAATACTTGCACTGAGCTTGATCGCCTACAGCATCAAATTGGGCAGGCGGATGCCGAAACCCGCCACAGAATGGAGCCGCAGTTGCGCCGCATGATCGAGCGGCTGCGCGCCGAGGGGCTGGCGGTTCCCGACCAGACCAAGAGCCTGCATGAGGTCTTGCTCTGCGAGGCCATTGAGGCACAATTCGAGAACATGCCGGTCTGATCCTGCCGCTTCTTCCGTCAGACGCTTGCGCATGGGGATTTTCCCCTTAGAACTAGTGCACAGGTGTGTTTGATGGGCGGGGACGGTGTGACAGGGCAAATACGTCAAGAGGTGCGCGACGGGGTGGCGGTGTTGCTGCTCGACCGGCCCGTGGCCAATGCCTTGGCTGCTGAGCTGCGCGCAGAGTTGCGGCGCGCTCTGGAGGCCGCTGCGGTGGCCGAGGACGTGCGCGCCGTTGTTCTGGCCGGGGCCGGGACGGGGTTTTCCTCGGGCGTGGACCTGACGGAATACGATGGCCCTTTGGCGGAGCCGTGGATTGATACGCTCTCCAGTCTGATTGAGGACTATCCCAAGCCGGTGATTGCAGCCCTGCATGGCACCACGTTTGGGGCCGGTTTGGCGCTGGCGCTGGCAGCGCACGCGCGCGTGGCACAGTCCGAGGCGCGATTGGCCTCGCCTGAGATCACGCTTGGCATGGTGCCGGGGGGCGGTGTGACCCAACGGTTGCCGCGCCTTTTGGGGGCGCAGATCGCGTTGGAAGTGATGCTGGGGGGACAGACGGTGCGGGCCTCTGATCCGCGGTTGCGGCGGCTCTTTTCCCAGATCACGCCCGAGACTCCAGTGCCCGCCGCCATTGAACTTGCGCGCAGGCTGGCCGATCAGGGGCATTGGCCGCGCAGTTGCGAGGCGACGCGTGGCCTGTCTGATCCGGCCGGATATCAGCGCGCCATCGCCGTCGTGGCCGAGCGGCTGAAGGGGCAGGCCGGGGCGGCGTCGGACATTCTGCGCGCCGTTGAGGCCGCGCAGCTCTTGCCCTTCGCGCAGGGAGTAGACTTTGAGTCTGCGCTGTTCGAGGATCGGTTGCGCAGCCCCGAAGCACAGGCTCAGCGGCATATCTATGCCGCCGAGCGGCGGGCCGCAGGCATGCCGGAATTGGCGCAGGGGGCGGCCCGCGACATGGGCCGGATCAGCCTCTTTGGGGCGGGTCTTGGCGATGTCGCGCTATTGCTGCTGGAGGGTGGCAGGCAGGTTCAGAGCGATGCGCCGGACCTGCCTGCCGGGGTGGCGCGCGCGCTCGATGCGCTGATGACGCAGGGCAAGATAGACGCCGCCACCTCTGCGGTGCGGCAAGCGCGGCTTCAGGTCGGCACCGAGCCTGCCGATCTGGTGCTCGATGCGCGCGGCGAGGAGGTGGAGGGTGCGGCGCTGGTGGTGCCACTCGATACGGGACGCGGGCTGGCGGGGGCGCGACTGGGGCTGCGGCTCTTCCGTCCGGCGCAGAGTTTGCGGCTGGCCGAACTCGCGGTTTCTGAGACCGCCGAGCCCGGTGATGTCGCAAGCCTTGCGCGGCTCTGGTCCGGGTTGGGCGTGACGGCGGTGCGCGCGGCGCAGCCTGCCGCTGGTCCGGGGCTGGGCCATGTGATGATGGGCGCGCTCTGTCTGGCCGGGCTGGAGATGGTGCGCCGTGGGATGACGCCCCTGCGGGTGGATCAGGCGGCGCAGCGGCTCGGGTTTCGGGCGGGGCCGTTCCTGATGATGGATGTCGAGGGCTTGCCGGCGGTGGCGGCGCGGCTGCGTGTGGTGGCGGACTGGCTGGAGTGCCCCGCGCCCGGCGCGGATGATCCCTTGGCCGAGCGGCTGGCCAAGGGGGCGGTGGGCCGAACGGTCGGGCGCGGATTCTATGACCATCCAAGCGACGGACCACGCCCGCCCAAGGGTCTGGCCGGGCCGGGGCGTGATCCGGGTGAGGTGCTGGGCGTCGTTCCGCCACGGCATGCGCTGCATGCGGCGCTGGTCGGGGCGGCGATGCAGCTATTGGCGCGCGGTGCGGTGCAACGGGCCTCGGATCTCGATGTGCTGATGGTGCGGGGTTACGGCTATGACCGGGCGCGCGGCGGGCCGCTCTGTGTGGCGGATCAGAGGGGGATGTTGGCGATTTTGCGGGACATCAAGGCGCTTGCCCCGATGGAGTCGCCGCTCTGGCAGGTGCAGCCGATGCTGGTCGATATGGTCAAGAACGGTGAAGGATTTTTTGGCAGACGGGCCAGCACATAGGGCGTTCAGCCGAGCAGAATGCCGACGACGACCATCATCAGACCAATCACGGACAAGAAAAGTGCGCCAGTGTTCAGCGGCACCACCTTTTGCACGGCGGCGCGCAGGTCAGCGTCGGACAGACCGGCCTTGCGGGCCTTCCAGACCTTGAGGATACACCAGATGAGCGTCGCCAGACCGGCAAGTGACAGAGCAGCCCCCACCCAGATCATGATCTCCATAGTCTGCTCCTCTTTGCATCACCGCCCCGGCGCTAGAGCAATTTTTCGAGCATTGCAAGCCGCGCGGCAAATGGCCCTTGCACCGCATCCGACGCGGCGCTAGTCAGAAACCCCAACCGACCGGAGATCAGGCCATGGACGATATGAATTCCGATAGCAGCTACCGCGTCACCGCCGATGAGTTGCGCCAGTTCATCGAGCGGTTCGAGCGGCTCGAAGCCGAGAAGAAAGACATCGCCGACCAGCAAAAGGAAGTGATGGCCGAGGCCAAGGGGCGCGGCTATGACACCAAGGTCATGCGCAAGGTGATCGCCCTGCGCAAACGCGACAAGGACGATATCGCCGAGGAAGAAGCGGTGCTCGAGATGTATAAGGAAGCGCTCGGGATGGCCTAAGCGCCGAGACAGGCGCAATACCGTGACGATCAAAAAAGGCGCGCCCCCGTGGTGCGCCTTTTGTCATTCTACCCGGGATATGGCGCTGTGGCAGGGCCGGGCAACTCTTCGGTCCGGGTATCACCCAAGACCCGCAGCATCATCGACTTGGCGCCGCGTCACAGGCAATTTGCACCTCAATGCAATACTGACATGTGGTGAACGCCGTGACCAAGATCGACCAGATCGAAACGATGATCCTCGATATTCCGACCATCCGGGGCCACGTCCTGTCGATGGCGACGATGCGGGTGCAGACCGCCGTATTGGTGCGGGTGCGGTTCTCCGATGGCTCTGAGGGGATCGGCGAAGGCACAACCATCGGCGGGCTGACCTATGGGCCAGAGAGCCCCGAGAGCATCCAATCCGCCATCGACACCTATATCGCGCCCGCCCTTCTGGGCCGTGCGGCGGATGATGTGAACGGCGCGCTGCACTTGATCGACCATCTGGTCAAGGGCAATCGGATCGCCAAGGCGGCGGTGGAAATCGCGCTTTGGGATGGGTTGGGGCGGCGTTTGGGCGTGTCGGTGGCACAGCTGTTCGGCGGCGCGGTGCATGACCGTTTGCCGGTGGCCTGGACCCTCGCTTCGGGCAATTCCGACACCGACATTGCCGAGGCGCAAGAGATGATCGCCACGCGCCGCCACAATATCTTCAAGCTCAAGATCGGCAAACGTGCGGTTGCTGAGGATGTGGCGCATGTGGCGCGGATCAAGGCCGCCGTGGGCGATGCCGCCAGCATCCGCGTCGATGTCAATCAGGCGTGGTCCTTGCAGGATGCGCGCTGGGGTCTCAAAGGTCTTCAGGATGTGGGCTGCGAGTTGGTCGAACAGCCGGTACGCGCGCGCTATCTCAATGCGCTGCGGGAACTGACGCGGGACCACGAAATTGCCGTGATGGCCGATGAGGCGCTGAACGGGCCAGAGGATGCCGTCAGCATCGTGGCCAAGGGTGCGGCGGATGTCTTTGCCGTCAAGGTGGCACAATCGGGCGGCATCAAGCGCGCGTCCGAGGTGGTGGCGATTGGGCAGGCGGCGGGGCTTGGGCTCTATGCCGGGACGATGCTCGAGACGGGCCTAGGCACGGCAGCAGCGCTGCAACTCTTTGCCGGGGTTGAGGAATTGCGTTGGGGATCGGAGCTCTTCGGGCCCCTGCTCTTGACCGAGGATATTCTGGCCACCCCGATCGTCTATCGCGATTTCACCGTCGAGGTGCCGCAGGGTGCCGGTATCGGCGTGACGCTCGACCCTGACAAGATCGACTTTTTCCGCCGAGACCGCGCGCGGAGCCTTAAAACCGTAGCCGGAGAGTGACCGGCCCAAGATCAAGATAATTCCGGAGGAGGAACGACGATGTTTACCCAATCCAATCTCGACGAACTGGAAGGCCGTCTCGACGGTATCGTGCAGGAGGATGCCGAGGCGGGGATTTTCCGCGCCCGTCGCGACATGTTCACCGATGAGGAACTGTTCGAGCTTGAGATCAAGCATGTCTTTGAGGGTAACTGGATCTATATGGCGCATGAGAGCCAGATCCCCAATCCGGGCGACTATTTCACCCTGACCATGGGGCGCACGCCCGTCGTGATCACCCGCGACAAGGACGGCAATCTGAACGCATTGGTCAATGCCTGCTCGCATCGCGGCGCGCAGCTCTGCCGCTTCAAGCGGCGCAACCAGAAAACGTTCACCTGCCCGTTCCACGGCTGGACCTTTTCCAACACCGGCAAGCTCTTGAAGGTCAAGGACCCGAATGGCGCGGGATACCCCGAGCAGTTCAACACCGACGGCAGCCATGATCTGACCAAAGTGGCGCGGTTCGAGAATTACCGGGGTTTCCTCTTTGGCTCGCTCAACGCCGATGTGGCCCCGCTCGAGGAGTATCTGGGCGAGGCGCGCAAGATGATCGACATGATCGTCGATCAATCCGATGAGGGGCTCGAGGTGCTGCGCGGCTCGTCCACCTATACGTTTGACGGCAATTGGAAATTGCAGGCCGAGAATGGCGCCGATGGCTATCACGTCTCGGCGGTGCATTGGAACTATGTGGCCACCACCTCGCACCGCACGGTGGATGGCAAGGAAGACAAGATCAAGGCGACCGATGCCAGCAAATGGGCCAAGCAGAAGGGCGGGTTTCATTCCTATGTGAATGGTCACCTGCTCCTCTGGACCACATGGGCCGACTCGACCAATCGCCCCAACTATCCGCGCCTTGCGGAATGGACCGAGAAATACGGGACCACCAAGGCCGAGTGGATGGTCGGCGTGCTGCGCAATCTCTGCCTCTATCCCAACGTCTTCCTGATGGATCAGTTCAGCAGCCAGATCCGGGTGTTCCGCCCCGTGAGCGTCGATAAGACCGAGGTCACGATCTATTGCATCGCCCCCAAGGGCGAGAGCCAAGAGGCCCGCTCGCGCCGTATCCGCCAGTATGAGGATTTCTTCAACGCCTCTGGCATGGCCACGCCCGACGATACCGAGGAATTCCGCGCTACGCAGCGCGGCTATGCCGGGGCTGCCCATGCCAAGTGGAATGACATCTGTCGCGGAGCGACCCAGTGGATTCACGGGCCCGATGAGGATGCCAAGGCGCTCGGGATCACCCCGATCCTGTCGGGGGCCCGCACCGAGGATGAGGGCCTCTTTGTGATCCAGCACAAGCAATGGTCCGAGCGTATGGCGCAGGCCATCGCCAAGGAACGCGCCACCGCATCCGACGCCCAAGTCGCGGCAGAGTGAGGAGAGATGACCATGACAACCGCAACACTTGACCGCCAGAGCGCAGAGGCCACCATGACCTACGAGGAAATTCAGGCCTTTCTCTATGCCGAGGCCCGCGCGCTCGATGATCGCGACTGGAACACTTGGCTGACGTTTTATCACGCTGATTGCCCGTTCTGGATGCCCGCCTGGGATGACGAGGATCAACTGACAGAAGACCCCCAGAACGAGATGTCGCTGATCTATTATCCCGACCGTTCGGGGATCGAGGATCGCGTGTTCCGCATCCAGACGGATCGCTCTTCGGCCACATCTCTGCCCGAGCCGCGCACCAATCACAACCTCGCCAATATCGAGGTGCTGACCCGCGAGACAGGCCAGATCACTCTGCGCTTCAACTGGCACACGCTGACCTATCGCTATGGCAAGACCGATCAGCACTGGGGCACGTCGTTCTACACGCTTGATGTAACGGGGAAAAATCCGCTGATCACCGATAAGAAGGTCGTGCTCAAGAACGACCAGATCCACCATGTGATCGACGTCTATCACATCTGAGACCATGACCGGCGTGCGCCTATGGGGGCGCGCCAGCAGAGGGGAGGAGCCCGCCATGACCAGCTATAACATCGCCCTGAATTTCGAGGATGGCGTGACCCGTGTCATCCAATGCGACGATGACGAGAAAGTCACCGAAGCCGCGTTTCGGCAAAAGATCAACATTCCGATGGATTGCCGCGACGGGGTCTGCGGCACCTGCAAATGCTTTGCCGAAAAGGGCGCGTATGAGCTGGAATTCTACCTCGACGAGGCGATGACCGAGGATGAGGCGGCCGAAGGCTATGTGCTGACCTGCCAGATGATGCCGCAGAGCGATTGCGTCATCCGGGTGCCTGCCTCCTCTGCCGTGTGCAAGACCGCGCCCGAGGCTGTGGCCGCCGAAGTTATCGCCGTGGATCGGCTGTCCGAGACCTCCTTTGGCCTGCGCGTCAAGCTAACCAAGCCGATGGGCTTCCTGCCGGGCCAGTATGTCAACGTGAGCGTGCCCGGCACCGAGGCGCACCGCTCTTATTCGTTTTCCTCTGCCCCCGGCGCGGCTGAGGCCACGTTCCTCATTCGCAACATTCCGGGCGGGGTCATGAGCCGCTATCTGGGCGAGCGCGCCAGCCCCGGCGATACCGTCACGCTGACCGGGCCGATGGGGGCGTTTTACCTGCGGCCCATCACGCGGCCGCAACTGTGGCTGGCGGGCGGCACCGGCCTTGCCCCCTTCCTGTCGATGCTGGAGCAGGTGGCGGCGCAGGGTAGCGACCATCCGATCACGCTCTACTACGCCGTGACCCGCGCCGCCGATCTGGTGGAACTGGACCGCGTTACGGCACTGGCCGAGGCGATTGGCAATGTGACCGTAATCACGGTTCTGGCCGATCAGAACGAGGCGCATGATCGCAAGGGCTTTGTCACCGATCATGTAGCGGCAGAGGATCTGAACAGTGGCGATTGCGACGTTTACCTCTGCGGTCCGCCGCCAATGGTGGATGCGGTACGCGGGCATTTCGCGCAACTGGGCGTTACCCCCGCCGCGTTCCACTTTGAAAAGTTCAACCCGACCGAAACCGATGCGGCCGCCGCATGACACCGCGTTTTACAGGCAAGGTGATGGTTGTGACCGGTGCTGCCCAAGGGATCGGGCGCCGGGTGGCCGAACGCGCCACAGCCGAAGGCGCGCGCGTGCTGGTCGTGGACCGGTCCGAGCATCGCGACGCGGTGGTCGAAGCGATCCGCGCAGGCGGCGGCGAGGCCCACGCGCTCAACGTCGATCTGGAGGCTTGGGAGGGCTGCGAGGCGGCCATGGCGGCGGCGGTCGAGATCTGGGGACGGATCGACATTCTGATCAACAACGTAGGCGGCACGATCTGGGCCAAACCCTATGAGCATTATGCCCCGCATGAGATCGACGCCGAGGTGCGGCGCTCTCTCTTCCCGACGCTCTATTGCTGCCGGGCTGCGATCGAGCGGATGCTGCCGCAAGGATCTGGCGTGATCGTCAATGTCTCGTCCATCGCCACGCGCGGCCTCAACCGGGTGCCTTATGCGGCGGCCAAGGGTGGGGTGAATGCGATCACCGCCAGTCTTGCCTGGGAAGTGGGGGAACGCGGCATTCGCGTCGTGGCCACCGCGCCGGGGGGCACAGAGGCCCCGCCGCGCGTGGTGCCGCGCAACCGTAATGCAGCCGAAGAACAGCGCGCCGACTGGTATCAGACCATCGTCGATCAGACGATCCAGTCGAGCCTGATGAAACGCTACGGAACACTCGACGAACAGGCAGGGCCAATCCTGTTTCTGGCGTCGGATGAGGCCTCTTACATCACCGGCGTCACAGTGCCGGTGGGCGGGGGCGATCTTGGATAGACCCTGAGGAGGGGTCTGAACACCAACTGGAGGAACTACCCTATGAAACGCGCAATTCTGGCGGCCCTCGGGCTTGCCACTGGCCTTGCTGTGCCTGCAACAGCCCAGGATATCAAGGTCGGGCTGCTCTTGCCCTTCTCGGGTGTCTATGCCGCTCTTGGCAATGATATCGAGGCGGGGTTCACAACCGCTCTCGAGCAATTCGGGTCCGAAACCCCGGCTACCTTCGAGATTATCCGCGAGGATACCGAGGTCAAACCGCCGGTGGCTCTGGCCAAGGCCAAGAAGCTGATCTTGCAGGACAAGGTCGATGTGATCTCGGGCATCGTCAGCTCTGGCGTGCTGGGTGCTGTGCGCGACATGGTGCATGGCGCGGGCGTGCCGCTGATCGTTGCCAACGCCGGCAATGACGAGGCCACGGGCGAGGCGTGCTCGCCCTATATCACGCGCATGTCCTTTTCCAACGGGCAGGTCAACCGCCCGATGGGTCAGTGGATGTATGATCAGGGCATTCGCAAAGTCTATACGCTGGCCCCCGATTATGCCGCAGGCCGCCAGATGATCGACGGCTTTGTTCAGACCTTCACCGCCGCTGGCGGCGAGATTGTCGGGCAGGAATTCACCCCCTTCCAGAAGACGCAGGATTTCGGCCCCTATATGACGCAGGCCAAGTCAAGCGGTGCCGAGGCGGTGTTCGTCTTCTACGCGGGTGGTGAGGCGATTTCCTTTGTCAAGCAATACGATAGCTTTGGCCTCAAAGCCGAGTTGCCGCTCTATGGCTCGGGGTTCCTCACCTCGTCGCTCTATGTCAACGCCGAGGGTCCGGCAGCCGAGGGCGTGATCACCGCGCTGCATTATGTGCCCACGCTCGACAACCCTGCGAACGCGCAGTTCGTCGAGGCGTTCAAGGCCAAGACCGGCCGCGTGCCGTCGGAATTCGCCGTGCATGGCTATGACGCAGGCCGCGCCTTGATCGAGGCCGTAAAGGCCGGGGCCACGGACCGCGAGAGCCTCGCCAATGCGTTGCGGCAGGTCAGCTTTGACGGACCGCGCGGCGCGCTGTCGATTGATCCCGCGACCAACAACATCGTGCAGCCGATCTATGTCTACGAGACCGTCGCCGGTGCGGACGGCATGACGCAAAAGGTGCTGGCACAATTGCCTGCCGAGGCTGATCCGGTGAATGGCTGCGAGATGGCAGCGCCCGTCATCAACTAACACACGCGGCCCGGCCATATCCTTGGCCGGGCCTTTTCGGGAGGAGGTTCCGCAATGTCACTCGATCTTGGATTCTGGACGCTACAGGCGCTCAACGCGCTTCAGCTTTCGATGCTTCTGTTTCTGCTCTCCATCGGCCTGACCGTGATCTTTGGCCTGATGCATTTCGTCAATCTGGCCCATGGCGCGCTCTATGCTCTGGGTGCCTATTTCGCGGCCTCTGTGGCGGCGGTCGGCGGCTATTGGGCGGGCTTCTTTCTGGCCCCGGTGGCGGTCGCGGGGGTGGGCGTGCTGCTCTATTCCGGCCTCATCCAGCGGATGCGCAAATCAGGGCCGATGGCACAGGTTCTGGTCACATTCGGGTTGATCTTTGCGCTGCTCGATATAACCCGGATCGTCTGGGGCGATCTGGCGCTCGGGCTTGAAGTGCCGGAACTCCTAGCCGGGCGTGTGGCGCTCTTGGGCGTTGAATATCCAGCCTACCGGCTTTTCATCATCGCACTGGGACTGGCAATCTTTGGCGCACTGGCCTTTGTCCTCAGCCGGACGCAGATCGGTGCGATGATCCGCGCGGGCGTGGACAATGACGCGATGGCGGCGTGCCTTGGGATCAATGTCGAGCGGCTGTTCTTCATCGTGTTCTGCGTTGGCTGCGCCCTGGCGGGGCTGGCGGGGGCCGTCGCGGCACCGCTACTGAGCGTCACACCCGATATGGGCCTGCAAATTCTGATCCCGACGCTGATCGTGATCGTGATCGGGGGGCTAGGCTCGCTCAAGGGGGCCATCGCGGGCTCACTCATCTTTGGTTTCGTGCAGACCTTTGGCGCGGTGCTGGCACCGCAACTGGCCTCGGTTCTGATTTACGCGCTCTTGGCGGCGGTGCTGGTGATCCGGCCCGTGGGCCTCTTTCCGGCGAAAGGATAAGGCGATGTTTCGACATACACCGCTCCGCTACGGCGCGCTTGTGCTCTTGGCCTCGGCAGCCCTCTTTCAGGCCTTTACGGCGGAATATTTCGGGCTGGAAATCCTCACCGAGATTCTCATTCTCGCCATGCTGGTGATCGCGCTTGATATGGTCGCGGGCTTTGGCGGCATGGTCTCGCTCTGCCACGGGGCGCTGTTGGGCGTCGGGGCCTATGGCTATGCGATCCTGTCCACCAAGGTGGGGCTGACGCCGCTCATGGCAATGGGCGGGGCCGTGGCCGTGACCGGGGCCATCGCTTGGGTCATTGGCGCGATCTGTGCGCGCAGCCACGGCATCTATTTCATCATGGCAACGCTCGCGTTTGGGCAGATGGGCTATTCCTATGTGTTCGAGGCGCCGCTCTTTGGTGGCGATGACGGTCTGGGCGGCATTGCCCGGCTTGATCTCACGCTGATCGGCCTTGACTTGAATGACGGCCGAAGCTTTGCCCTCTTCTGCCTTGCGGTGTTGGCCGCGATTTATGGCGCGGCGGTGCTGATCCTGCGCTCAGGATTGGGCCGATCCCTCTCAGGTGTCATGCATAATGAACAGCGGATGCGTGCGCTTGGCCTCACAGTCTGGCGGGTCAAGGCGGATGTCTTTGGCCTCTCGGGTCTGATTTCGGGTCTGGCTGGTGTGATGGCGGCGCAGCATGTGATGTTTGTCTCACCGGGGCTTTTGTCCTGGACGGTCTCGGGCGAGGCGCTTGTGGTGGTGATCCTTGGCGGGCTTGGCACGCTGGTCGGTCCGTTGCTGGGCGCTGCGGTCTTTGTGCTGCTCAAGCATGAGGTGGGCGCGCTCACGAGTTATTGGCATCTGGTGGTCGGTATTCTTCTGATCGCCGTGGTGATGAGCCGCGCCAATGGCATCTTTGGCTGGATCGAGGCGCGCTTTGGCGCGCGGATTGAACGGCGCGCGGCGGATGCGGTGCGCGATATAGACCCGAGGGAGGTCAAGACCGATGCTTGAGACACACAATCTCGACAAGAGCTTTGGCGCGGTGCATGTCACGCGCGGGGTCTCGCTCCGGCTCGAACGCGGCGAACGGCGGGTGATCCTTGGCCCGAATGGCGCAGGCAAGACGACGCTCTTCAACCTGCTGGTGGGCGAATTGACCCCCGACAGCGGATCGGTGCATCTGGCGGGTGAGAATGTGACCGCCCTGCCGGTGGCGCGGCGCGCACGGCAGGGCCTGTCGCGCAGCTATCAAAAGAACACGCTCTTTGACGGGCTGACCGTCGAGGAAAATCTGGGGCTGGCGGCGGCGATCCACACCGGCAACGCAACGCGGCTTTATACCGACAGCCTCGCACGTCCCGAAGTGCGCGAAATCGTGGCCGAGGTGGCCGATCAGGTCAATCTCATGCCCTATCTGCATGCGCGGGTGTCCGAGATCAGCTACGGCGTCCGGCGTCAATTGGAGGTGGGCGTGGCGCTTGCGACGCGGCCTCTGGTTTTGTTGATGGACGAACCGACAAGCGGCGTTGGCCCGGAGATGGCCAAGGGGTTTCACGACCTGCTGAACAATCTGCCGCGTGACCTCACGCTGTTGATCATCGAGCATGACATGGATCTGGCCTTTGACGTGGCCGATACGATCACCGTGCTGAACTATGGCGAGGTGGTGTTTGACGGGCTGCCCGAGGCCGCGCGCGGCTCTAAGCTGCTCAAGGACATCTATCTGGGGAGTTGGGAAGATGCTTGAACTGAGTGCAGTCAATTCCGGCTATGGCGAAACCCAAGTCCTCTACGGCATGGGGCTGCGCGCCGAGGCGGGTCGGGTTCTGGCCATTCTGGGGCGCAATGGTGCGGGCAAATCCACCACGCTCAAGACGGTGATGGGGCTCTTGCCGCTGCGCGACGGGCAGATCACCTTTGAGGGCAGCGCCATGCCCAAGCGGCCCTATGACATCGCAAAGGCGGGCATCGCCTATGTGCCGGAAACGCGGGATATTTTCCCCTCTCTGACGGTGCGTGAGAA
The DNA here is from genome assembly GCF_053628575.1 of Roseovarius sp. MBR-51. Classification (NCBI taxonomy): domain Bacteria; kingdom Pseudomonadati; phylum Pseudomonadota; class Alphaproteobacteria; order Rhodobacterales; family Roseobacteraceae; genus Roseovarius; species Roseovarius sp. MBR-51. The sequence continues at coordinate 24,587 of NZ_JBRJGQ010000011.1, read as the reverse complement.
CCTTGAAATCGCGTCCAAGCGGTTTGACGGGGCCTGGACGACGGACCGGGTGCTGGACCTCTTCCCGCGTCTTGGCGAGCGGTTGGACAATGGCGGCACGCAGCTTTCGGGGGGCGAACAACAGATGCTGGCGATTGCCCGCGCGCTCTTGATGAACCCGCGCCTTCTGATCCTTGATGAGCCAACCGAGGGGCTGGCCCCGATCATCGTCAAGCTGATCCATGACAAGCTGATGGAGCTCAAGCGCGAGGGGTTGTCGATGGTGCTGGTCGAGCAGAATTTCGGCTTTGCCACCTCGCTTGCCGATGATGTGGTCGTGGTCAGCAAGGGTCAGGTGGTCTGGACCGGCACGGCAGAGGATATCCGCGCAGATACGGCGGCGCAGCATCGCTGGCTCGGGGTTTGACAGGGGCAAGGTGCTAAGAGAGGCGCGCGTGACGTGCGGGCGCCTCTTTTCGCCCAATGCCCCGGCTCAAAATTGCTTGCGCGCGACCTTTTGGGCGAGTTGCACGAAATTGTGGACATGCACGCCCTGTTCGTCGAGCCGGTGATTGACTGACAGGCTGGTGCGGGCAATCTCCGGCTCGATCCTGAGAAATTTCATGCCCTTGCGCGGGGCGGTCGAGACCGATTCTGGCACGATACACACGCCCTCGCCAATCGCGACGAGGCTGAGTGCTGTCTGGAGATCCATACACCAGAGGCGCAGAGGGGCGGTGAATCCCGCCCCCTCGATCGCCTTGAGCACGAAATCGGCAAAGCTGGGCCGCGGATACTCGGGGTAAAGCACGAGGTTGTGCGTCTCGAGCCGCTCCAGCTTGGCCACAGTGCGCCCGCCGGTATCGACTGTGTCGGGCAGGGCCAGGATCAGCTTTTCCTCCATCAGTTCCCGCGTGACGAACTCCTGATCGCTCAGTGCTGGGCGGGCAAAGGCCACGTCGAGTTCGCGCGACACCAGAGCGCGATGCAACTGTGCGTTGTTCATGGGATTGAGGCTCAGATTGACCTCGGGATAATTGGCGCGGAACGATTTTATGATATTGGGCAGGATGCCGAACGTGGCCGAGCCGACAAAGCCGATGCGCAGCCGCCCTTCGGCCCCCTGACCCAGACGGCGCACTTCGAGCTTGGTGTCTTCCAATTGCGCGAGTATCGAACGCCCCCGCTCCAGCAATCGCTCACCCGCCTGCGTCAGACTGATGGCGCTGCGGCCGCGGTTGAACAGGATCGCTTCCAGTTCTTCTTCGATCTGCTTGATTTGGCGACTGAGCGGCGGTTGCGCCATGTCGAGACGCTCTGCGGCGCGACCAAAATGCAGTTCCTCCGCCACGGCGATGAAATAGGTCAGTTGTCTAAAATTCATGGCACCCTCCAGCCCCGCGCCTAGCCTAGCCTGTTGCGGCCATAAAAGAAGCCCCCGCGTGACGGGGGCCTTGAGGTCGCAGGGAGAGAGGTCGGCTTATTCGGCGGCGACGGCCTGCGCCGCAGCGTCCGCCTTGAGCACGAAATCGAACTCGAAATGCAGGTCGGTACCGAGCTCTTTGGGGGCCGGTTTGAATGTGCCGATCAGGCTGTCCTTGACCGCGAACACGCTGTCATCATCGAGCCATTTGCTGTCGCCATCGTAGATCTGGCTGATCAACTGGCGGTAGCCGTCTTTTGAGATGATGAAATGCATATGGCCGGGGCGGTAGGGGTGATGGCCCATGTAGCGCAAGAGCTCGCCCGCCGTTTCCGTGTCGGGGATCGGATAGGGGACTGGGCGCACGGCGACAAAGGCGTAGTGACCATTCGCATCAGTTTCAAAGCGGCCGCGCAGGTTGTATTCGGGCTGATCCGGGTCGAGGTTTTCGTAAATGCCGTTCGGCGCATCCTCCCAGACATCGAGCGTGACGCCCGCGATGCCATTGCCATTCGCATCGCGGATATAGCCTTCGTAATAGGCGGTTTCCTCGTTGTCGTAATGTTTCTGGATGGTCGAGGCGCCCTTGGGCAGCACTGGCGGGTTCTCGCGGTAGAAGGGGCCAAGCACGGTCGACTCGCTCTCGGGGCCGTCAATTGGGTTCGAGAGCATGTCCACCAGCACTTCGACACCGATGATGTCGCCAAGAAGGATGAATTCCTGTCGGTTCTCGTCGCACGTTTGTCCCGCGCGCTTGAGGTATTCGCAGCCCTCAAGGAACTCGCCATGTTGCAGGTTCACATCCTTGCAGAAGGCGTGCAGGTGGCGGATGAGCGCGGTCATGATCTCGCGCTGGCGGTCGGTGATGTCACCGTGCTTGCCGAGGCTCGCGATCACCACATCGGTGATATTCTCAAGATTGACGATTCCCATGGGTTCTCCTCCAAACGGGTGGGTTTCTGATATCCTGGGGCTGGCCGGGGCACGCCCTGTGGTCCTTGTTGTCGGTCATGACAGGCGTCAAACCAATGCCGCAGGCGGTATCGCGTGATACCCCGTCCGGCATGGATCAACCGGCCTCTTAAATGTCACCTCTAGCACATCCGCAGCATCAAGAGGGAGGCAGAGGTGATCGACAGATTTCGCGAGATAGAGGCACGGCTGGAGGATCAGCCGCATCTCTTGCGTCTTGGGCGGCTCTTTTCCGAGACGGTGTTGATCGAGGTTGAGGGCGAGGAAATCTATCTGACCTTCGACAAGGGGCGGATTGTTTCGGTCGAGGCCGGGCCAAGCCGCAAGACACCATGGCGGTTCGCGCTCCGCACCGATGCCGACGCGCTGGAACAGTTCTGGCAGGCGCGCCCTGCGCCGGGATTTCACGATATTTTCGGGCTGGCCAAGATTGGGCGCGGGCGGATTGACGGCGACATCCTGTGTCTGGTCAAGAACCTGCGGTTCTTCAAGGAGGTCATGGCGCTGGCCCGCCACACAGAGGAGGGTGTCGCATGAGCATTGAGCCAATCACAGGCCGTTACCTGAACATCGAGATCGGTGGCACCCCGCGCCGGATCTATTTCGAGGAGGCGGGGCAGGGGCGCGCCGTTCTGTGCCTGCACACCGCCGGGGCCGATACGCGGCAATGGCGGCATCTGATGACTGACGCCGAGGTGACGGCGGGCCATCGCCTGATCGCCTTTGACATGCCGTGGCATGGGAAATCCCTGCCGCCCGAGGGGTTTGAAACGCAGGAATATCTTCTAACCACCGAGGCTTATATAGAAACCGTGCTGGCGGTCGTCGCAGCTTTGGGGTTGGAACGCCCCATTCTGGCGGGCTGTTCGATGGGCGGGCGGATCGCGCTGCAACTGGCGGCGCTGCACCCTGAGCAATTCAGCGGCTTTATCGCCATCGAGGCGTCGGATTTTCAACCCGCGTGGTATGACATCGACTGGTTCCACCGTCCCGATGCCCATGGCGGCGAGATGGGCGCGGCCCTCGTGTCGGCCAATATCTCACCCTATGCCCCGAATGCCGAACGCTGGAATACGCTCTGGATGTTCATGCAGTCTGGTCCGGGCGTCTTTCGCGGCGATCTGAGTTTTTACACCCGCGACGATAGCCTGATCGGGCGGTTGGGGCAGATCGACACCGGCAAAACCCCGGTGCATTTGCTGGTGGGAGCCTATGATCTGACCTGCACCCCCGAGGATGCCAAACGCACGGCGGCGGCAATCCCCGGTGCGACGGTTTCGGTGATGGATGAGTTGGGCCATTTCCCGATGAGCGAACATCCCCAAGGGTTCCGCCCGTTTTTCCTTGATGCCCTCGCGCGGATGCCCTGCGCTGCGGCACACGCGGCCTAACAGGAGCGACCGACATGACCAAACCCTGCATCATCTGCGTGGCAATCACCGGCAGCCTGCCGCAGAAATCCGACAATCCGGCGGTGCCGGTCACTGTGGCCGAACAGATCGAATCGACCCATGCGGCGTTTGAGGCCGGGGCGAGCATCGTGCATGCGCATGTGCGTCATGACGATGGATCGCCCTCTTCCGATCCGGAAAAGTTCGCCCGCCTCAAGGAAGGGTTGGAGACGCATTGCCCCGGCATGATCCTTCAGTTTTCGACAGGTGGTCGGTCGGGCGCGGGGGAAACGCGGGGCGCTATGCTGTCCTTGCGCCCCGACATGGCGTCGCTCTCGGTCGGGTCCAACAATTTCCCCACACGGGTTTATGAGAACCCGCCTGATCTGGTCGATTGGCTGGCGGGGGAAATGCGCAGCCATGAGGTCAAGCCCGAGATCGAGGCGTTTGACCTGAGCCACATCCTTAAGGCCAAGGAGATGGCGGATCACGGCCAACTCCTCGGCACGCCCTATGTTCAGTTCGTGATGGGGGTCAAGAACGCCATGCCGGTCGACCGCGACGTGTTCGACTATTACATCCACACGGTCAAACGCCTGTTCGGTGCGGATGCGCCATGGTGCGCGGCGGGGATCGGGCGGCATCAGATCACGCTCAATGAATGGGCCGTCGCGGCGGGCGGACATGCCCGCACCGGGCTTGAGGATAACGTGCGACTGGATCGCGACACGCTTGCGCCCTCCAATGCTGCCCTGGTGGAACGGGTGGTCGAGATCTGCGCGCGTCACGCGCGCCCCGTGGCCACATGTGCCGAGGCGCGGCAGATGCTGGGCCTGCGCACGACGTGCTTGGCAGACGGCAAGGCGGCCTGAGCGGGCATGTCTGTGCTGCCCGGCGCGCGGTGGTGCGCTGACCATTGACCTCTAGGGCGTAGCTCCGTCATACCAACCGGGCACGGTCCTTGTGTGACAGGCGGGACCACGGGACAGCAGAGCGGCACGAGGGCACATCATGCGCAGCACCAAGATCATTCACGTCGTTTCCTGTCATGCCGAGGGCGAGGTGGGCGATGTCATCGTCGGTGGCGTGACGCCGCCCCCCGGCGACACGATCTGGGAGCAGCGCAAATGGATCGCCGAGGATCAGACCCTGCGCAATTTCATGCTGAACGAACCGCGCGGCGGGGTGTTCCGGCATGTCAATCTGTTGGTGCCACCCAAGCACCCTGAGGCACAGGCTGCCTGGATCATCATGGAGCCCGAGGATACGCCGCCGATGTCGGGTTCAAACTCGATCTGTGTGGCGACTGTGTTGCTGGATAGTGGCATCCTGCCGATGCAAGAGCCGGTGACCCATATGGTGCTTGAAGCGCCGGGCGGGCTGGTGCGGGTGCGGGCGGAGTGCGCCAATGGCAAGGCCGAGCGGATTTACGTGGAGAATTTGCCGTCCTTCGCCAGCCGTCTGGGCGTGCCGCTTGATGTGCCGGGTGTGGGACGGATCACGGTGGATACGGCCTTTGGCGGGGATAGCTTCGTGGTCGTCGATCCCGTGGCGCTTGGCGTCGATCTGGTCGAGGATAACGCGCGCCAGATCGCAGAGCTTGGCATTCGCATCACCAATGCCGCCAATGCGCAGTTCCGGTTCGAGCATCCCGAAAAACCCGATTGGGCGCATCATTCCTTTTGCCTCTTTGCCGGGCCGATCACACGGGAGCGCACGACCTTGCGCGCGCAATCCGTCGTGGCGATCCAGCCCGGCAAGCTCGACCGCTCACCCACCGGCACGGCGGTCTCGGCGCGCATGGCAATTTTGGCGGCACGGGGCGAGATGGGCGAGGAGGATCGCTTTACCGGCGTGTCGATCATCGGGTCAGAGTTTCATGGGCGCATTCTTGGCCGCGTGACGGTCGGTGGTCTGGATGCCATCCGCCCCGAGATCAACGGGCGCGGCTGGATCACCGGCACCGCGCAGCACATGCTCGACCCGAGCGATCCTTGGCCGGGGGGGTATCGGTTGTCGGATACATGGCCGAGGATTGGGTGACGGGGGGCTGAGTTTGGTCTGAAGGGGACGTTGGACTAAAGCGATTTTGAGATGCAGTGCATCTCTTTGGAGTCATACGGAGTGTGCTTGCATAAAGTGGCAGTTGCTGCCGTTGCATCGCTAGTCCCCGGCCCAGCGATCGCGCGGCTCATCGCTGAGGTCCAATGTCACCTTCAGGCCAAATCTCTCTCTAAAACCGCGCCGCGTCAAACGGTGCAATTGAAATGGCCGGATCACGCCGCGCGGCGAGGGCTGCGACCAATTCCGCCGTGCCCGCCGATTGCGTCAGGCCCAGATGCCCGTGGCCAAAGGCATAGATCACCCGGTCGGCGCGCGGCGCGCGGGAGATGATCGGCAGGCTGTCGGGCAGCGAGGGGCGGAACCCCATCCATTGCGTGCCGCCTTGCGGCTCAAACCCCGGAAGGAAATCGCGGGCCTTTCGCACCAGCATTTCCGCCCGCTTGTAATTGGGCGCAAGGCGCAAGCCGCCCAGTTCCACCGCGCCGCCAACCCTCAGCCCTTCGCCAATCTTGGATACGACAAAGCCGTGGTCGGCAAAGGTCAGATGGGTGCGCAAATCGAACGTGGCGGCGGGAAAGGTGGTGTTATAGCCGCGCTCGGTTTCGAGCGGGATACTGTCGCCCAAGGTGCGCGCCAGATGGTGCGACCATGCGCCCGCCGCCAGCACAACCTGATCGGCGTGGATCGTGCCGGCCGCGGTCTCGACCTCGACGCCATCGCCCACCTGCCGCAGCGCGCGGATATCGGCGATCTCGATCACGCCACCCGCGGCCACGAACTGCTGCGCCAGATGTTCGGTCCACCGCGCCGGATCGACGGTGTTCATCCAGTCGGGCGTATAGCCCGCATGGGTGAAACGCGGGCTGAGACGGGGCTGAATCTCAGCCAATGCGCCGGGGCTTTCAAGCAGGTCGAACCGCACGCCATGCTTGCGGCGCAAATGCCATGATGGCAGGCTCGCGCGATAGGCGGCCTCTCCTTCATAGACCTGCAATTGCCCCTCGCGGCGCATCAACGGTTCGCCTGACACATCCACAATAAGCCGCTCTAACGCGGCGCGGGACTGGTGCATCAGGCTGCCTTGCGCTGTGACAGCGGCGGCATAACGGTCCTGCCAACTCGCCCGCCAGAACCGCAGCATCCACGGCAGGAGCGGCAGCGCATAGGCAGGCGGGATCGACAGTGGCCCCAAGGGATCAAGCAGCCATTTCGGTGCCTTGCGCAGGATGCCGGGGGTCGCCAGCGGCTCGATATCGGTATAGGCAAAGGCCCCGGCATTGCCGCGTGAGGTCTCGGCGGCGACGCCCTTGCGGTCGAGAATACGCACGGAATGGCCGTCCCGTTGCAGCGCAAGGGCACTTGTGACGCCGATAATACCGGCACCGATAACGAGAATTTCAGAGCGCGCCATGGGGCACCTTTGCCATAAGGGTCAGAGACGGATACCGTTGCGGAACGGATCGTTGGGATCGAAAAGCAATGTGCTTTCGGCCATCACATAGGCCCGCCCGGTGATCGACGGAATCACGCCGCCATTCGGGCCGGGGTTATAGGACAGCCGGTAGGTGCTGCCGATCACGCTTTCCTGCACGATCTCTTCCCCCGCTTCCAGCCGCCCCTCTGCCGCCAGACAGGCCAGCCGCGCCGAACAGCCCGTGCCGCAGGGCGAGCGGTCATAGGCGTTGTCTGGGCATAGGACAAAGTTGCGGCTATGGGCTACCGCATCGTCGGAGGGGCCGTAAAAGATAACATGATCCACGTCTATTCCCTGCGCCTGCACAGCCTCGCGCACAGCAATGGTGGCATCAGTCAGCGCCCGGATAGTGCCGGAATGGACGGGAATGGGGCTGGGATCGACAAGGAAAAAGAGATTGCCGCCGTAGGCCACATCGCCAGAGACCGCGCCGATACCGTCGATCTCGACCGTGACGCCGGTATTGGTGCGGTAGCTCTCGATATTGGTGACGGTGACGGTGTTGGCGTCAATCAGATCGACCGTGACGATGCCCACGGGTGTCTCGATCCGGTGAATGCCCGGTTTGATCCGCCCCATATGCGCGAGCGTGACGACAAGGCCTATGGTTCCATGACCGCACATGCCCAAAACCGCCTCGGCGTCGAAATAGATCACGCCGGTGACGCAGCTCGGATCAGTCGGCGGCACCAGAAACGCACAGACCATCGCCACCTGACCGCGCGGCTCAAGGCTGACCGACTGGTAGAAATCGCGATGCTCCGAGGCCAGCAGTCGGGCGCGCTCGGACAGAGGCCCGGACCCAAGGTCCGGCCCCCCGTCAAGGATCACGCGCGTCGGCTCGCCGCCGGTGTGGCTGTCGATCACATGCATTCAGCGATCACCCCGCCCTGTTTGACCCAATTGGCAAACCATGTGTTGAACTGATGGAACTGCGCCTCGCAGAACCGCGCCTGAGACGGCGAGAGCGCATCGGTCTCGTTGATGTTGAGGCGGTACTCCTCTTCGCCCTTCAACACCATGAGATGCTTGAAATAGAGCACGAGATCGACACCTTCGTCGAATTTCGCGATCACAGAAAACGCATCGGCCAATTCACGGGCGCGCATATCCGCCTCGGGGCAACCTTGCGCCGCGCGCCGCGACAGCGCCACTTGCAAGAGCGCCTCTTTGGGGAAAATCGTGCCGATGCCGGTAATGGCCCCCACCGCCCCGCATTTGACAAAGCCGTGGTACACTTCGGTATCGACCCCCACCATCAGGATCACATCATCATCCTGATGGGTGATGTGCTCGGCGGCGTAGCTGAGATCATTCTTGCCGCCAAATTCCTTGAACCCGATCAGGTTCTTATGCTCAGCGCGCAGGGCAAAGAAGAGGTCAGCCTTGGTGGAATAGCCATAATAAGGGCTGTTGTAGATGATCGCGGGCACATCCGGGGCGGCCTCGAGAATGGCCTTGAAATGGTTGCGCTGCGCAGCGACCGACAGACCGCGCGACAGAACGCGGGGGATCACCATAAGGCCCGCGGCCCCCACCTCTTGCGCATGCGCGGCATGGGCCACGGCGGATTTCGTGTTGATGGCCCCGGTGCCCACGACCACCGGCACGCCCGCCTTTGTCAGGCGTTCGACGCCCTCCATGCGTTCGGCGTCCGTCAAGAGCGGCCAATCCCCGCAAGACCCGCAATAGACCACGCCCGACATGCCCGCTTTGATCATTTCCTGCCCCTTGCGCACAAGCGCGTCGAAATCGGGTTTGCGATCCGGGGTGCAGGGGGTCAGCAGGGCGGGGATGGTGCCGTGAAAGACGTCTTTCTTCATGGGAAACTCCTTTGGATTGGCGTTGGGCCGGTGGCGGCGGTCAGTGGCCCACAAGGGCCGGGGCCGCGGCGATCCACGGCGGTGGGGTTGTGGGGGCCAGACCGGATTGCGCGGTCATGGCACATTGTTCGAGCGAGCCAAACCGCACGGCGCGATTGCTGAGGCCGGGGGCATAATGCGCGTATTTGCCGGAGTTGGTCATCAGGACCTCTGCCGTTGGCGGAAACACCGGCTCGGAAATCGAGCACCAGCAGATATCGGGCACGATGATCACGCCAGCGGCCTCAAGCCGCGCCTTGACGCCATTCGCGGTGATCGTCACCAGCGTGCCGCGCCCGAGGGTGATGATCGTGGCTACATCTGCATTGGTATGGTGCCCCTCCATCAGATCGGCAAAGACCGCACTTTCTGCGGCGGAAAAATGCGGGCTGCCGAGTGCGACCAGATCAACCTTGTCGGCCCCCTGATTGAACCCCTGCCAAGCCTGCGCAAAATCCTGCGCCGTGACGCGCGCGTGATCGGCATCGGGCGTGGGGGGCATGTCCGCCTCGGGCGTGATTCCCGCGATATGCATCATCGGTGACGCAGAGGTGGTGCCATAGGCCGCGCAAAGCGCCTTGAGATCATCGTCGGAGGGATGCAATCCCTCCAGCCCGCGCAAGAGCGGGATGCGGTCAGGGGCAACCTGACCAACGATCCAGCCCAGCATCGGCCAAAAGGCATCGTCGATGCCCTCGGGCACGTCGATGTCGATGATCCGGCGGGCTGCGCGGTTCTGGTCCAGATAGACGCCAGACCGCGCGGCCCGCCCGGTGAGCGCGATGCACAGGTCCATGAAATCAGCATGCTTGACGGTGCGCGCGCCCAGAACCGTGTTGGCATAGATCACTGCATTGCTCTCGGCCCAGGCGATATCCTCGCCGGCGACCGGCCTATCGTCGAGCAGATAGGGCGCACAGGTGAAACTGGGACGCGCGCCCATCTCGACATAGGCGTCGGCCAGTTGGCTGGCGGGCAAGCCGAAGCTCTCGGCCACACCCTGCGCACGCCAGTTGGCGTGATCGACCGAAATGGCGTTCATTGTCGTGGGCACCCGCACCCGCCCGCCCTTGTCCGCCATGGCGCGGGCAAAGGTCAGAAAGGCGGGGCTGGCATAGATGCAGCCGTCGATATGCACGCGGGTCACATCCGTCAGGCTCGGAGCACCTTGGGCGGCGGCAAGTGTGGTGATGATCTCCATCGCCAATTGCGCCGCCTCGCCATGTTCCCCGGCCAGAAAGGCGCGGTCAACGTCCGAGAGGGTCAGACCCTCAGAGGCAACAGAGGTCAGCGGCCACTCCAGATCACCCGCCCGCAGATGGGTGCCGGTAATCACGGCATGGGATTCGCGCGCCAGACGGTCGTAATCGGAGGCTGAGAGGCGCAGAACAGCAATCGGCCGTTCAAAAAGCCGCGTGGCGACCAGCGCGCCCAAGGTGAGAATGTCCTCGCCCTCGCGGAAAATCAGCGCCTTGGGCGCGGTTCCGGCAAAGGCCAATCCCAAGAGCACACCACTTCCGGTGCAAGAGCCGCGACTTGTCGGCATCATCACGACGTGACCGGCCAGCGATTGGCCCTGCTGCGGGTGATGCGCGTCGATGATCCGACCGCTCAGAGGATCAACACCGCCCCAGACACTCAACCCCTCGTCGCAGAGCAGGATCGGCCCCTCAACCTCGGCGGCGACAATCAGGTCCGGCATGAGATCACCCTTTGTTGAAGTCTGTCTTGGCGCGGTCCGGCAGGGATTTCGGAAAAATCCGATATTCGGTCTCCCCCTGCGCACTCCGGATTGCTACTGTTGTGCCCAACGTAAATATATGCTTAAACAATCACGACTGGTAAGAAAAGAAAAATTATGGCCGAAACAGAAAAAACCTCAGTCGAGAGCGCGGCGGATGACTGGGATGTCGAGCGTCATCAACTGCGTGCCGATCTTGGCGCGCGGATGAAGGCGGTCCGGCAGGCCTGCGGCTATACGCTCGAAGTGGCGGCGCAGCGCACGGGCCTTGCCCTGTCGACCATCCACAAGATCGAGAACGGGCGTGTCTCGCCCAGCTATGAGAACCTGATCAAGATCGCCCGCGCCTATGATATCGGCATGGAGCGGCTCTTTTCCGCCGACCACGACGCCACGCAAACCACCCGCATGACGGTGACGCGCGCAGGCCAAGGCCGCAAGGTGCGCGCCAAGAATTTCGAATACGAGGTGCTGTGCAACGCACTGGCCGAGAAAAAAATCATCCCGCTGGTGACGCTGGTCGAGAAACGCGCGCCCCTCACGCGCGACGAGTTGGAATCGCATGACGGCGAGGAAACGCTCTATGTCCTCTCTGGCCGGGTCGAGTTGACGGTCGAGCATTACGAGCCGGTGATCATGGAACCCGGCGATTGCGCCTATTTCGACAGCACGATCAAGCACGGGCTGCGCGCGCTCGATGACACCGAGACCAAGGTGTTCTGGGCCTGCACCTATACCGACGTCGACAAATAACCCGCCCAAGCAAAAGGAGCCGCCCGCATGGCCGAGCAGACCGTGATTTCCGTTGATGACCTCTTGGCGCGGGTGACGTCGATTTTCGAGACCTGTGGCGTGCGCCCCGAGAGTGCCGCAGCGGTGGCGCGGGTGATCGTTGCGGGCGAGCGGGATCATTGCAAATCGCACGGCATCTACCGGATCGAGGGCTGTCTGCGGGTGATCGCAGCGGGCAAGGTGGTGCCGGATGCGGTGCCCGCGTTGCACGACACGGGCCGCGCGGTGATCGAGGTGGACGCGGGCGGCGGCTTTTCCAACCCGGCCTTTGACGCGGCCGTCGATGCACTGGCTGCGCGCGCCCGCGACACGGGCCTTGCCGCACTGGTTATCCGCGATTGCCTACATTTCTCTGCGCTCTGGCACGATGTCGAGGCTTTGGCTGCGCGTGGTCTTGCATCCCTCTCGATGTGTCCCAGCTATTCCTCGGTCGCGCCCACGGGTGGCAAGGAACCGCTCTTGGGCACCAATCCGATCGCCTTTGGCTGGCCGCGCCCCGGCCCGCATCCCTATGTGTTTGATTTCGCCACCAGCGTCGCTGCACGCGGCGAGATTGAACTCCACCGCCGCGCCGGCACGCCCATCCCCGAGGGCTGGGCCATGGACCGCGATGGCAATCCAACGACCGACCCCGAGGCGGCATTGGCGGGCGCAATGCTGCCCTTTGGCGGGCACAAGGGATCGGCGATTTCGACCATGGTCGAATTGCTGGCGGGCGCCATGCTGGGCGAATTCATGAGCAAGGAAGCGCTGGAGTTTTCCGGCGGCACCAGCCTCTTGCCGCGCCATGGCGCGCTGGTTCTGGCGCTTGATCCGGCCAGCTTTGCCGCCCGCAGCGGGCGCGATCCGATTGCCGAAGGCGAGCGGCTCTTGAGCGCCATCGGGGCACAGGGCGCGCGCCTGCCGTCGGAGCGGCGCTTTGCCGCGCGCGAGGCGTCCTTGCGCGACGGGATCGTTCTGAGCGAGGCGGAACTGACGCAACTGGCGCGGTTCGAAGCGGACGGGCTGGCGGCGGTCGCAGGGTGATTGAGCGGGTGTTCGGGCCGGGCTTTGCGGTTTGAAAGTGGTCTTGAGGGGCACTCCCCGACGCGCGGAACAAAGGCGCGGCACGCGCCGCTCGGCTCATCGCTTGGGGCGAAGGTCGGCTTCCGCCCACATTCCGCCCTTTTCTGTCGTCTGTCTCAGCGCACGTTCGCGAGAAACCTTTGCGTCTCGGGGTGTTGTGGATCGCCAAAGAGTTGATCCGGCGCGCCGATCTCGGCCATGATGCCCTGATGAAAGAACGCCACCCGCTTGGACACATCGCGGGCAAACCCCATCTCATGCGTCACGCAGATCATGGTCATGCCTTCCTCGGCCAGCATCTTGAGGGTTTCCAGAACCTCGCCCACAAGCTGCGGATCAAGCGCCGATGTCACCTCGTCAAACAGCATGTAGTCCGGCGACATCGCCAGAGCGCGGGCAATCGCCATGCGCTGTTGTTGCCCGCCCGAGAGGCGCGACGGATAGGTCGTCAGCTTGTCGCCCAGACCGACATGGCGCAGTTGCTTTTCGGCAATCGCCTCGGCCTCAGCCTTGGCCATGCCCAGCACCTTGCGCGGTGCCAATGTGACATTCTCCAGCACCGTCAGATGCGGAAAGGCGTTCCATTGCTGAAACACGATCCCGACCTTGCGTCGCAGCTTGTTCAGGTTGGTGGATTTGGCATGCACCTCGGTGCCGTCGATGGTGATCCGGCCACTGTCAATCGGCTCCAGCCCGTTGATGCAGGTGAGCAATGTTGATTTACCCGACCCCGAGCCGCCGATCACGGTCACGACCTCGCCGCGCTGAACCGTCAGGTCGATCCCCTTGAGAACCTCCAACTCGCCAAAGGATTTACGGACATTCTGGATCTCAATCATTGGACCACCTTTTTTCGAGATAGCCGCCAAAACGGGCAAGCGGGAAGCTGATGACAAAGTAGAAGGCACCACAGATGAGCAACAGGAACAGCGGCTCTTGCAGGCGCGTGATGAGGATCTGGGTGGATTTCAAGAGTTCCGTGACCTGCACCACATAGACCAGCGCCGAGTCCTTCATCACCCCAAGCGCCAGACCGATCCAGGATGGCAGCGCCACGCGTGTGGCCAGTGGCAGCACGATATAGCGCATGTCCTGACCCCATGTGAGGCCGAGCGACCGGGCCGCGCGACGGGTGATTTCCGGCACCGCATCAATGCCCCCTCGCACGATCTCGGCGCAATAGGCCGAGGTATAGAGCGACAGCACGATGCAGGCGACGGTAAAGCCCGAAATCTGGAGTTGCAGCACCATGCCAACGAAAGCATTGCCCAAGACAAGCTGAATGAGCAGCGGCACAGAGCGGAAAATGTCGAGAAAGAAGGTCAGCGGGGCGGCCAGCACGGGGCCAAGTTGCACCCGGATCACCCCAAAGAGGATGCCAAGCAGGGTGCCGATGACTACGGAAATGGCGGTGACAAGGATTGTGATCCCCGCGCCCTTGGCGAGAAAGACCAGATCATTGGCGGAGAGGGCGGTATCAAACATGCGTTTCCCCCTCAATACCGGAACAGGCGGGCGGCGATCAGGCGGCCGCCAAAGGTGATGGCTTTGGTGATCAGGTAAAAGATCACCCCGGCCAGCGCGAATAGCTCAAACGTGCGGAAGGTCAGCGCATTGAGATCCTGCGTGACCCCGTAAAGGTCACTGTTCATGCCGACCGTCACACCGAGAGAGGTCATCAGGATGGCCCAGACCATCTGATTGGTCATCGGCAGAAAGGAGATGCGCAGCATCTGAGGCATGATGATATGACGAAACGCCTGCAATTGCGTCAAACCAAGCGACCGGCCCGCACGTCCCTGCGTGTCGGGAATGGCCTTGAGCGCGCCGCGAAAATTCTCGGTGAGATAGCCCGCGTTGTTGAAGGTGATGCCGATCAACAGTGACACGAAGGGGCTGAAATGGATGCCGAAACTCGCCACGCCAAAATGCGCCATATAGATCTGAAAGAGGGCAGGCGTATTGCGGGCAATCTCGACCCACGTGGTCGCAAAGGCCATCAGCGGGCGCGAGCCGGACAGACGCATCACCGTCAGAAGAATGGCGAGCAGAATGCCCAGCCCCATCGACAGGATCGCGATTTCCATCGTGACCATGGCACCATCCAGCATTTGCGGAAGCCGGTTCAGCGCCTGTTTCCATTGGAAGGTGTAATCAAACATCTGGGTGATGCGCCCCTTGGAAAATAGCAAAAAGGCGGCGCGGGTGATCCGCGCCGCCAATCGGTTCAGAAGCTATCAGCGATAGACGTTTGGCACCATCAGTTTCGGAACCTCACCGCCGACCCATTTTTCATATAGCTCGTCGTAGCGGCCGGTGCGGACCTGCTGGTTCACGAACAGGTCGAGATAGTTGAGGAAACCATACTCATCTCGCTTGGCAAAGAGCGCCACATAATCAGTGTCGAAGGGGGCAAAGCCGACCACCGAAATATCCCCGAAATTGCCCGATTGCACATTTGCCTGTGCCACGGTCGAGGTCGAGACGGTGGCGTCAAGCTGACCTTGGCTGAGCGCCAGGAAAACATCGGCCTGGGTCTGATAGGGGCGGAATTCTCCGTCGCCCCATTCCTTGACCTGTGCCTCGAGCGCGATGGCCTCATAGGTGCCTGCAACGGCGCCGACGGTAAACCCTTTCATACCCTCATAAGAAGAAATGCCGGTCGCGTTGTTCGCGGTTACGGCCATTTCAAAGGCAAAGTAGGGCACCGAGAAGCCAACCGTCTTGGCCCGCTCCAGCGTGTCCGAGGTCGAGGCGACGCCGACATCGACGCGGCCTGACATCAACGCCGGAATACGCTCTGGAAATGGGGTTTCGACAATCTCGGCTTCTACACCAAGGGCCGCAGCCAGATCGTTGCAATAATCGACGTCAAACCCGATTGGCACGTTGCTTTCGTCGCGCATGCCCATCGGTGGGAAATCGAGCACGACAGCGCAGCGCAAGGTGCCCGAGGAAATGATGTCATCGAGTTTATCCGCCTGAGCGGTGCCAGCAATGCTGGTCATCCCCAGCAGGGCGGCGATCAGTGTCATTTTTTTCATTGGTGGTGACCTCTCTGTTGATTCTATTTTCAGCATGGGGCCTTTGGTTCTTTTTTGCAATAATTTTCCTATAAGAAAAATACTGGCATCTGGGGAAAAAAATCGGTAAGCCGTGAAAACGTTGTTGGAAGGGTTGTTCTGCGCAATGACTGGCTTCCCCAGACCGAAAGGACGCTACCCATGAGTTTCACACCGCACGGCAGGCATTTGATTGCAGGAGAGTGGACCGGCACGGAGGAGACATTCCTCTCTGATCCGGCGGAGGGCGTGGGGCAGGCGTTTTCGGTCGGAACACCAGAGTTGGTGGACCGCGCCTGCGTGGCGGCGGAAGCGGCGTTCTGGACCTATGGCGCCACCAGCCGGGCCGCGCGCGCCGCGTTTCTGCATGCCGTCGCCGATGAGATCGAGGCGCGGGGGACGCAGATCACCGAGATCGGCTGCGCCGAAACCGGCCTGCCCGCCGCGCGGCTGGAGGGCGAGCGCGGGCGCACCACCGGTCAATTGCGCCTCTTCGCCGAGCATATCCAGACGGGCGATTACCTTGACCACCGCCACGATGCCGCCTTGCCCGAGCGCAAGCCCCTGCCGCGCCCCGATCTGCGGATGATGCAGCGGCCCGTCGGGCCGGTGGCGGTCTTTGGCGCGTCAAACTTCCCGCTCGCCTTCTCGACAGCCGGCGGCGACACGGCGGCGGCGCTCGCGGCGGGCTGTCCCGTCGTGGTCAAGGGCCACGGCGCGCATCCCGGCACTTCCGAGGTTGTGGCCGAGGCGATCCATGCGGCAATTGTGAAATGCGCCATGCCAAGCGGCGTCTTCAGCCTCGTGCAGGGCGGCACCCGGCGCGTGGGCGAGACCCTTGTGCAGCATCCGCTGATCCGCGCGGTGGGCTTTACCGGCTCGCTGACCGGCGGGCGGGCGCTCTTTGATCTCTGCGCGGCACGCCCCGATCCGATCCCGTTCTTTGGCGAATTGGGCAGCGTCAATCCAATGTTCCTGCTGCCTGAAGCGATGGCGGCGCGCGGGGCGGAGTTGGCAACTGGCTGGGCCGGGTCACTGACCATGGGCGCAGGCCAGTTTTGCACCAATCCCGGTATCGCCGTGGTGACCAAGGGGCCAGAGGCGGAGGGCTTTGCCGAGGCCACCCGCGCGGCGCTGAGCGCGACCGGCGCGCAGGTGATGCTGACGACGGGCATTGCATCGGCCTATGCGGCAGGCGCGGCGCAGATGGCAGAGCAGGCGGGGGTGCAGGATCTCTTGACCGCGATGTGTGATCAGCGTGAGGCAAAACCCTACTTGTTCAAGGTCGCCGCGCGCGACTGGCTGGGCAATCATGCACTGAGCGACGAGGTCTTTGGCCCCCTTGGCCTGATCGTGGTGGCGCAGGATGCAGAGGAAATGATGGCGGTCGCGCAGAGCCTCAAAGGCCAATTGACGGCGACGCTGCACATGGATGCAGGCGACACGCCCCTCGCGCGCCGCCTTTTGCCGGTGCTGGAACGAAAGGCGGGCCGTGTGCTGGCCAATGGCTTTCCCACGGGGGTCGAGGTCTGCGACGCGATGGTGCATGGCGGCCCATACCCGGCCTCGACCAATTTCGGCGCGACCTCTGTGGGCACCCTCTCGATCCGCCGCTTCCTGCGTCCGGTCTGCTATCAGAACATGCCAGAGACCCTCTTGCCCGAAGCGTGAGCCAAGGCGCAGACCCCCATAGCACTCAGGCCGGGATTTTCCTCCCGGCCTCATGGTTTTGATAGCGTGATTTGAGAGCTTACGGCTTGCCGCGCTTGGGCGGCGTGCTGCCGCCAAAGCCGGCACCGGCCTTGGGCGGGGCACCTTTGCCCTTGGGTTTGCCTGCGCCGGGTTTCCCTGCGCCCGGTTTGCCTGTTCCCGGCTTTGCCGCAAAAGGTTTGCCCGTTCCCGGTTTGCCGGGATTCTTAGCTGCGCCGGGCGGCACAAAGCGTTTGGAGGTATCGGCCGCCATATTGGGCTTGGGGGCGGCAGGCTCGGCATCGCGGGGGGCCGGACGTGCGCGAGGCTTGTCAAACGGCTTGTCGCCGGGTTTGGCCCCCGGTTTGCCATAGGGTTTTGCACCGGGTTTCGCACCGGGTTTGCTGTCCGACTTGGCATAGGGCCGCCCCTCGGGCTTGCCAAAGGGTTTGCCCGGTTTGCGATCCCCTGAAGGCTTGCCAAAGGGCTTGCTGGCAGGCTTTCCAGCGGGTTTGTCGCTTGACCACGGCTTTTTGGCTGGTCGTGGCGCATCGCCAGACTCCGTCCGGGGTTTGCGATAGGCGGTGACAGAGCCGTCCTCGACCGCGCGGGTCATCGCATCGGTGGCGGCACCGGCCGGTTTTGGATGCGATTTGGCTGCGGGACGCGGCGCATCAGCGAGCGGTTTGGGACGTGGCTTGGGGCGCGGGGCGCTGTCGCGGGGGGCATGATGCTCGCGGGACACCTGCTGTTCGCGCGGTGCGCGCGCGGGGCGGTCTTCACGCGGAGCACGCTCTGGGCGATCGTCCCGCGGGGCACGGGGCGCCCGCTCGGGACGGTCCTCCCGCGGGGCGCGCGGCGCAGAGCCCAGATCGGGGGGGCTGTCCAACTGACGGGCGATAATACCCTCATCCAACTGCCCGCCCTCGCCAAGTGCGGAGAGAAAGCCCGGAACAGCGGCCTCGGCCAATTCGACATAGGTCTCGGAGGCTTGCACGCGAATGGCCCCAATCGCGGATTTGTCCATATTGCCGGCGCGGCACAAGAGCGGCAGCAACCACCGCGCCTCGGCCCGGTCATTGTTGCCGACCGAGAGGGCAAACCAACGGCTCGGGCCAAAGGCGGCGCGCTCGCGGGCGGGTGCAGGTGTGCCGGGCGCACTCAGTTCCTCAGGCGCGGACCAGCGCGATTTATAGAGCCGCAGATAGGCGGCGGCGATCACCTCGGGGCTGTGCAGCGCCAGCAATTCGGCGGCAAAGGCCGCCTCGGTCTCAGAGGGGGTTTCGGACCAGACCGGATCGGACAGGAGCCGCTCGCGATCCTTGGCCTCGATATCCTCGGGTGTCGGGGGCGTGGTCCATTCTGCGGTGATCTTGGCGAATTTCAGCAGGCGCTCGGCCTTTTTCGCGGATTTGACCGGGACGATCAGGGCAGAGATGCCCTTGCGTCCGGCACGACCCGTGCGGCCAGAACGATGCAAGAGGCCTTCGGAGTTTGTGGGCAGTTCGGCATGCACCACGAGATCGAGATTGGGCAAGTCGATGCCGCGCGCCGCCACATCGGTGGCCACGCAGACCCGTGCCCGCCCGTCGCGCATCGCTTGCAGGGCATGGGTGCGCTCGGCTTGGCTGAGTTCCCCCGAGAGCGACACCACGGCAAAGCCGCGATTGGCCAGACGCGCGGTCAGCCGGGCCACCATCGCGCGGGTATTGGCAAAGACGATGGCGTTCTGCGCATCGTGATACCGCAGGAGGTTGATCACCGCACCCTCGGCGTCATGCGGCACCACGGTCAGCGCCTGATAGGCGATATCAGCATGCTGCTTGGCCCCGGTCAGGGTGGTCACGCGGTGCGCATCGCGCTGGAATTTTTCAGCGAGCTTGGCGATCATCGGCGGCACGGTGGCCGAGAACATCAGTGTGCGACGTTCTGCCGGGGCGGCGGCGAGCATGAATTCGAGATCTTCGCGAAAGCCGAGATCGAGCATTTCGTCGGCCTCGTCGAGCACAATGGCGCGCAGGCTGGTCATGTCGAGCGCGCCACGGTTGATATGGTCACACAGCCGTCCGGGCGTGCCGACGACGATATGCGCGCCGCGCTCCAGCGCGCGCCGCTCGTCGCGGGCATCCATGCCCCCCACACAAGACACCAACCGTGCGCCCGCCTCGGCATAGAGCCAGCTCAGCTCGCGCATCACCTGCAACGCCAGTTCGCGCGTGGGCGCCACGATGAGCGCAAGCGGCGCGGCCGCAGGTGGCAAACGCTCCGCACCATCGAGCAAGGTCGGCGCAATCGCCAGACCAAAACCCACGGTCTTGCCCGATCCGGTCTGAGCCGACACCAAAAGGTCAGACCCAGAGAGCGCGGGGTCCGTCACCGCCTCTTGCACAGGCGTCAGGGTTTCATAGCCGCGCGCGGCAAGAGCATTGGAGAGAGCAGGCAGGATCATGGGGGAGGTCGGTTCCGAAAAGGGGTGCGGCTTGCGCGTCAAGCCGCGACGCATACCTCAGTCATGCGCTCTTGTATATGGCAAATGCGCCGCTGTGGCCGTGCCCCTTGTGGTCGCACCGGCTTTGCGCCACGGTGGGACAAATCCCGAATTTGCGAACAGGCCGAATTGCCAAGAGGAGTGTGACCGATGCCCGTCAAGAACCGCTTTGCCGAATTGCACAATGATATCACGGACTGGCGCCGCGATATCCACGCCCATCCCGAAATCCTCTACGAGACGCATCGTACCAGCGCGCTTGTCGCGGAAAAGCTCAAGGCCTTTGGCTGTGATGAGGTGGTCACTGGGATCGGGCGCACCGGCGTTGTGGGGGTGATCAAGGGCCGCAGCACAGCGTCGGGGCGGGTGGTCGGCCTGCGCGCGGATATGGATGCTCTGCCGATCCATGAGGCGACTGGTGTTGACTACGCCTCCAAGACCCCCGGCGCGATGCATGCCTGTGGCCATGACGGGCATACCGCCATGCTGCTTGGGGCCGCGCAATATCTGGCGGAGACCCGCAATTTCGATGGCACTGCCGTGGTGATCTTTCAACCCGCCGAAGAGGGAGGGGCCGGGGGCCGCGAGATGTGCGAGGACGGGATGATGGACCGCTTCGGCATTCAGGAGGTCTACGGCATGCACAACTGGCCGGGTCGCCCGGTGGGCAGCTTTGCCATCCGACCCGGTGCGTTCTTTGCCGCGACCGATCAGTTCGACATCGCGCTCACCGGCAAGGGCGGACACGCCGCCAAGCCGCACGAGACCGTGGACACGACCGTCATGGCGGCGCATCTGGTCACAATGCTTCAAACCATTGCCAGCCGTAACGCCGATCCGGTGGATCAGGTTGTGGTCTCGGTCACGTCCTTTCAGACCTCGTCCAACGCGTTCAATGTCATTCCCCAAGGTGTACATCTTCGAGGTACAGTTCGTACGATGAGTACGCAGATGCGAGATCTGGCAGAGGCCCGTATTCGTGCGCTGTGTGAGCATGTGACGGCGGGTTTCGGAGGTCGTGCCGAGGTGAGTTACCATCGTGGTTACCCGGTGATGATCAACCACGAAGAACAGACCGAGTTCGCGGCGAGCGTCGCGGCCAAGGTCAGCGGCGGCTGCGACGAAGCCCCTTTGATCATGGGCGGTGAGGATTTCGCCTTCATGCTCGAAGAGCGGCCGGGGGCCTATATCCTTGTGGGCAATGGCGATACGGCGATGGTTCACAGCCCAGACTATAATTTCAACGACGAGACCATTCCTGCGGGCTGTAGCTGGTGGGCGGGGATTGTCGAAGAGAGAATGCCAGCCTGATTCAAACGGTTGCGGGTTTTTGACCGATCTCTTGAATGGGATCGGCCATCAACCAGACCCCGCCCTGTGGCCGAAGGGTGAGGATCATCACCGGCTCCGGCTCCCGGCCCGGTACGGGCGTGAATCTGAATCGCGAGAGCAGCGTTGCAAGGATGATCACTGCCTCTTGCAGCGCGAAACTTGCCCCAATGCAGATACGCGGCCCGTCGCCAAAGGGCAGGTAGGTGTAACGCTCGATGCTCTTGCGGTCGGCAAAGCGATCTGGATCGAAGGCATCCGGCTCTGGCCACAAGAGGTGATTGCGGTGCAGCGCATAGATCGGGATGATCACCGTATCCCCCGGACGAATATCGCGCCCGCAGAGCGTATCGGCAACCTGCGCGGTCCGAGAGATGATGCCCGCAGGCGGATAAAGCCGCAACGCCTCGTCTATGATCTGACGGATATAGGGCAGGCGGGCCACGTCCTCGCCTGTCGCGGCGCGCCCCTGTAGCACGGCTTGCGCCTCGGCGCGGGCGCGGTCCTGAACGGTTTGATCATAGGCGCAGAGATAGAGCGACCATCCCAGTGTCAGCGCCGTCGTCTCGTGCCCTGCCACGATAAAGGTCAGCAGGTTATCGCGCAATTCCGCCGTGTTCATGCGCCGTTTGGTTTCCGGGTCTTCGCCCTCAAGCAAAAGATCGAGCAGGTCGGGCACGCCTTGTGCGCCCCGCGAACGTCGCGCCTCGACCGCCTGATCCGCCACGCGCTTCATCTCTTTCACAGTGCCGCCTGACATCAACCGGCCCGGACGCGGCACCCAGTCGGGAAATCCAAGAATATCAAAGAGTGAGATCTTGCCCGCCTCAGAAATATAGGCGTCAATCCCGCGGTGCACGGCATCGACGTCAAACATGCCGTCGTCTGAAAAGGTCACATCGGCGATGACGTCGAAAGTGGTGCGCACCATCTCGGCGGCCATATCCACAGCGCGTGGACCCGCAGCCGCGATTCGCTCGGCGCTCCTGTCGGCAGCGCCGGTCATGATCGGGGCAAGGTTCATCACATTGCGATGCGAAAATACCGGGGCCGCCGTGCGTCTTTGCCAGCGCCAATGGGCACCCTCAGCGATAAAGAGAGAGTCGCCGATCGCGGGACGCAAGAGGTTCTTGGTGACGATGGATTTTGGGTAATTGTCTAGACTTTCCAAGAGCATGCGCCGGATTGCACCGGGGTCCATCACCATATGCCAACGTTTGCCTGTGCGCCCCGAGACCATGGGCTGCCGGGTGGCAATTTCCGGGATGATCGACAGGATGTTGCGTCGCGCCGCGCGCAAGCTGGCCAAGACCCCCATCGGTTCAGTCACCAGAGGCACACGCACGGGCGATCGGGGATGGTTTGTTTTGGACATCGACGGCATGGGGCACCTCTTGCGGGTCACATCAGACATAGGGCGTGGGATGGCGTCGGGCAAATGATT
The DNA here is from genome assembly GCF_053628575.1 of Roseovarius sp. MBR-51. NCBI lineage: Bacteria > Pseudomonadati > Pseudomonadota > Alphaproteobacteria > Rhodobacterales > Roseobacteraceae > Roseovarius > Roseovarius sp. MBR-51. The sequence goes on along the minus strand of NZ_JBRJGQ010000011.1, from coordinate 1,812 downwards.
GCGCAAGGGCGGTGGCTGGGCTATCCCTGCCCGAACTGTCACGTTTCGGGAAGTTTTTGATGATCCGTTTCCTCGCGCTCTTTGGTCTTGCTCTGATGGCGGCGTGTACCAATCCCAATGATCTTGACGAGGCCCCGGCCTATTTGGGTAACTTTCACCTTGGGCATAATGTCGTGGTGGCCCCGAACCTGACCAAGGGTCCGGCCTCACGCGAGGCCTCCAAGGAGGAATGGATCGCGGCGATGACCTTGGCGATGACGGATCGCTTCGGGCGCTATGAAGGCACCAAGCTCTATCATCTCGGGGTGAGTGTCGAAGGCTACGTGCTGGCCATTCCGGGCGTGCCGCTGGTGGCTTCGCCAAAATCGGCGCTGATCCTGAATGTCACCGCATGGGATGACGCAAAGGGCGCCAAGCTCAATGCCAAGCCGCATCTGGTGACGGTGGTCGAGAGCTTTTCGGGCAATACTTTTCTTGGATCTGGCCTGACCCAGAGCAAGGAAAAGCAGCTTGAGAACCTGAGCCGCAACGCGGCCAAGCAGATCCAGAACTGGCTTGTGCAGCAGAACAACGAATTCGGCTGGTTCGAGGATGACGGCGTGCCCGCCAATGACAAACCGCGCCCCGCGGCGCGGCAGGCAGAGGCCCCTCAGGCAGAGGCGACCATCGTCCCTGCCACCCTGTCCGAGGATGCGCCTGCACCTGCCCCGGCGGAGACCCCAAGCGCCGCCGATCTCGCCAACGCCGCTGCCGAAGTGATCGAAGAGCCGACCGTCGCACCGGCCGTAGAATAGTGTGAACATTGCGCGAACGGGGCCATTCTTCGGCTCAGGCAAAATTCGAGATATTTTCAATCCGGAAGGCTTGAGGTCTTTGCGTGGTTTGTGTCACGTTGCGCAGGACACGTTGGAATTGTAGCGAGGGGAACTGGGTTTATGATTGATAGAAGAGCGTTTTTCTGTGTCTCCGCTGCAAGCTTATTGGTTGGTTGCCAAACCACCCTGGATACTCCCGGTTCAACCAGTGAAACCGGCGCACCGCTGCAGAGCAAGAGTGAAACCAATGCGTCAGGGCCGAGCAAGAGTTCTAGCAGGATTAATCCGAACAAGGCGCTTACCTTGGAGCAGACCAAGGACTTCAGAATCGAGAAATTGACCGTCGAGCTTGGGCCCGATTATGAGCGCGTTCCGACTGAGTTATCCTTCAGCGATCAAAGAATTGTGGAAACTGTTCAAGCGTACATGAATGCCATCGTCAAACCGGCCGACCCAATGGGCCATCGGTCCGTGCATATCAATATAACCTTGAAGGGTGCATATATAAAACCTCAGGGTCGGATGTCCTTCATCCCGCCCGGAGGAGCCCCCGAAATCAGCACCGTGTTTGCCCGAGCAACCGTAACGGATGCTGCTACGGGTGAGCAGTTAGGGCGTGGCATGGACCTCCGCGGTCAGGCCTCTGCCGCCACCAATATATTGATGGGCGGTCTTGTTGGCACCAGTGCCAAGGCCAAGGCTCCAGAAGAAGAGGTAAAGCTGTTCGCGTCGGCTTTGGCCGGGAATGCTAGGGTGAGACTCTTTGGACCCAAATGACACCTTGCTTGTTCGCCTCATCATTTGAGAGGAACGGCTTGATTTTCCCGGCGCAACCCAATAAACGGCCCGCGATGTAACCATCGGGCCATGGCGGCCCCCCAACTGACAAGGCGTCCTGAGATATGGCAAAGGAAAAGTTTGCACGTAACAAGCCGCATGTGAACATCGGCACGATTGGTCACGTTGACCACGGCAAGACGACGTTGACGGCGGCGAT
>NZ_JBRJGQ010000010.1:0-164516 GCF_053628575.1 Roseovarius sp. MBR-51 | reverse complement strand
CCTGCGCGCCAAGTTCGAGCAATGGCATCCGGCGTTGAAGCCTTCGTCCGAAACCGAAATGGCTGCATGATTGCCCCACACTTTACGGTACTCTCAAGAAGAAGGCCCCATCGGAAGGTTTCTTCGTAGAACCACGCTAAGGAAGAACGAAGCATAAACATGGCTTATGGTGTGGTGTTTCTGATCACCTTGTAAGCTGTTGATCTGCCTATGCCGAGGTGTTTTGCGGCCTGGGCGACGGATTTTCCGGCGCTGACGAGATCTTGAAGGGCTGAGATTGTCTCGGGCTGCAATGGCGGCCGCCCCGGGGTGCGGCCATGCTTTCGAGCGTTGATCAGGCCGTCTTTGGTGCGCTCTGAGATCAGGCGGCGCTCGAAATGCGCAATGGCCCCGAAGACGTGGAATACGAGTTCGCCAGCGGCGGATGTCGTGTCGATCCGCTCCTCAAGGCTGATCAGATTGATCTCTCTGGCCTTGAGGTCATCGACGGATTCCAGAAGCTCTTTGAGCGAGCGGCCCAAGCGATCTAGGCGGATGACAGCGAGAGTATCGTTGGGCCTGGCCTGATCAAGCAAGGCCGCCAGACCGGGCCGGTTGAACGTCTTGCCGGAGATCACGTCTTCGAACACGCGAATGGCACCGTGTTGCAGCAGTCGGTCTTTTTGGCCGGACAGGTCTTGGTCGGCGGTTGAGACCCTTGCGTATCCGAGGATGTCGCCGGTGCGTGGCATGGTGTCTCCAAAACGACCGTTTTGTAGCCTGACTTCACGTGATCGCTGTGATCCTGAATTGGCGCAGCAAATCTGTCTTTTTATTGGTCTCTATAATATTCGAGGTCTTCAAACTTGCAACTACGTTTTGAGGACACTTTATGGCCCGCCGACTACTTTCTTCCCGCGCGCATGCAGACCTCTTCGAGGTGCTGACGGATCCTGATGCTTTGATCCGCCATTATCTGCTGAGCCGGGACGACATTGACCTGATCCGTACCCGACGTCGCGCCGAAAACCTCCTTGGTGTCGCGGTGCATATTTGTCTGCTGCGCTACCCGGGCTTCGGGTGGAGCGACGGCATCATGCCGCCAGCGGAACTGATCGCTTGGCTTGCTGAACAGCTTCAGGTGGAGGCCTGTACTCTCGACGATTATGCCATCAGGCGGAATACGCGGCACGAACATCATGCCCTCGCGATGCGCCACTTGGGGCTTTCCCCTTTCGGACCTGAACATGTGCAGCAAGCGGAGGATATCGCCACGATGGCGGCCTTCGCGACGGATCACGGCGTGAAGATTGTTGAGACGCTGGTTGCGGAGCTGCGCAAGCAGCATCTGGTGTTACCGAGCGTGGACACGCTTGAGCGTCTTGCCCTGAAAGGGCGGGCACGCGCCCGGCGCGAGGCTGCCGCAGCGCTGTTTGATGCTCTCTCTCCGGGTCAACGTGTCCAGTTGCAGGCGCTCTTGGTCAACGATCCATCTGTTGGGCAAACGCGGCTCACGTGGCTGCGTGGCTATCCGCATTCCGCCAGCCCGGCCAGCATGACCGCGCTTCTGGATCGCCTGAAATATCTGCGATCGCTGAACATGCCGCCAAACCTTGGGCACGGCCTCCACCCTGACCGGCTGCTCAAGTTCGCGCGCGAGGGCGCTGTGGCGCCTGTGAGCTTGCTGAACGATTTTGGTGAACGGCGGCGGATCGCTACGGTCGCGGCGCAGATGGCGGATTTATCCATCACGCTCACCGATGCGACGATCGCCATGTTCGAGCGACTGACCGGCCAGCTCTTCTCAAGATCCCGCAATCGCCAGGAGGAGGTCTGGCGTATGGGCAAGACCAAGGTTGGCAAGCTGATGCAGCTCTTCGGCGCGTCCATTGATGCCATGGCCCGCGCACAAGATTTGGGGCAAGATCCCTTTGCTGCGTTGGATGCGGATGTCGGGTGGGAAACGCTCTTGGGCAAGCGTGACGAAATCGCTGGCTTTGGAGAGCTGGCAACCAGTGATCCGCTCGCTCTGGCGGCTGAGCGCTATGTCTATATGCGCAAGTTTGCCCCGGCCTTCCTTGAAGCGTTCGAGTTCAATGCCACCGATGCGGGGGATGACCTCAAGGAGGCAATTGCCTTGCTGCGCGACCAAAACCGCACAGGCAAACGCAAGTTGCCCGACGATCCTCCCATGCCGTTCGCGGCCAAGCATTGGCCATCGCTGATCATTCAGGATGGTCAGCCACAACGGCGCGTGTACGAGACTGCGGTTGTGTCAACCTTGCGAGAGCGCCTGCGCGCCGGGGATGTCTGGGTTGACGGCAGTCGTGATTATCGCCGGTTCGACAGCTACCTGAAGCCCCGGGACAAAGCCGAAATCATCATGCGGGACGCGGGATTCGAAACCGATCCAGACGCATGGTTGTCTGACCGGCGGGCTACGCTGGCGAAACGCCTTGAGCAAGTTGACCGCGCCCTGAAGCGCAATGCGCTCCCTGGTGTCCGCATTGAACACGGGCGGTTGAAGATTACGCCGCATGACGCGGTCACACCGCCCGCAGCGATGCGTTTGGAACGGGCGATCGATGCCGTGATGCCGCGCATCCGCATCACGGAGTTGCTCTGGGAGGTGAATGCGCAGACCGGGTTCCTTGATGCCTTCACCGACCTGCGGTCTGGCAAGCAGCACGATGAACCCGCCGCCGTTCTGGCCACGATCCTGGCCGGGGCCACCAATCTTGGTCTCGAGCGGATGGCGCATGCCTCATCGCGCGTCAGCCATGCGCAGCTGACCTGGGCGCAGACATGGTACCTTCGGCCGGAGACATTCGCGGATGCCTTGGGCCGTATCGTCGACGCCCATCATGGCCTGCCCTTTGCGCAGCACTGGGGCGCGGTGGAGCACAGCTCATCGGATGGGCAGTTCTTCGCTGCCAATCGTGGCAGTGGGCTCATCAACGCCAAATACGGACCCGATCCCGGCCTGAAGATCTACTCCTTCTTGTCGGGTCAGTACGGATCGTTCCATTCCAGTGTCATCGGGGCGACCGCAGGCGAAGCCCCCTTCGTGCTTGATGGCCTCCTGAGCAATCCGGCCAGCTTCGACCCTCTTGTGCATTACACAGATACCGGTGGCGTATCGGACCACGTCTTCGCCCTGTTCCATCTCTTGGGGATGACATTCGCCCCGCGCTTGCGCGACTTTCCCGACCGGCGGCTGGCATGCTTCGGAAGCGCGAAGGCGTGGCCCACCCTGTCATCCCTCATCGGGAAGCCCATCAACGAAGAAGTGATCCGGCAGCATTGGGGTGACATCATGCGTCTCGCCGCCAGCATCCGCGACAAGTCTCTCAAACCGTCTGAAATCCTGCGCAAGCTTGGAGCGTACCGCCAGCAAAACCGGCTCTACCTTGCCTTGGGTGAAATCGGCCGGATCGAGCGCACGCTCTTCATGCTCGACTGGATCGAAAACGCCGACCTGCGCATGGAATGCCACGCAGGCCTCAACAAGGGTGAAGCGCGACACTCGCTGGCTCGGGCCGTCTTTGCCCACTCACAAGGGCGCATTCATGATCGCTCTGATGCCGCCCAACAGAAGCGGGCCATGGCGCTCAACCTCGTCATCGCCGCCATCACGTTCTGGAATACGATCTACATGGACAAGGCCGCCAGCCACCTCGCGCAGACCACCCAGATCTACGACGTCAAGCTGCTTCCTCACACATCGCCCCTCGGGTGGGAGCACGTCATTCTATCCGGCGACTTCGATTGGCATTCTGGAGCCGCAGACCGCAAAATTGCGCGACCACTGAACATCAGGCCAGCCAGAGACTGGGGAACCTGATTGTGTTCGCTGAAAGTTCTTCCTTAGCGTGGTTCTACGAAGAAACCTTCCGATGGGGCCTACGGGCCGGATCGGTTACGGGACGCGGTCCCGGACTGGTCGATGGAACTGCCACCCAACCCGCTGGCCGAACCCGATATGCAAGCTGCCACGCGGCATCAGATCATCTTTAATGGCGGCATGATGGGGCAGATGATGATGGGCGGCGGCATGGGGTCCATGATGGAGCAGATGCGCGAAGGCAACATGTGGTTCATCAACGGCAAAGCAGCAACGGGGCACATGATGGATCCATTGCTGGTCCTGCCGCAGGGCACGTCGCATGTGCTGCAGATGGACAATCGCACCGCGTGGCATCACCCGATGCATCTTCATGGACATTCGTTCCGTGTGATCACACGGAACGGGCAACCGACACGGCATCGCGAATGGCAGGACACCGTCCTGATGGCACCGGAGGAACGGGTCGAGATCGCCTTCGTGGCGGACAATCCGGGAGACTGGATGTTCCATTGTCACATCTTGGAACACCAGGCGGCCGGCATGATGGGCATCATACGTGTCGATCCTGGCACGACCAAAACCTGAAACAATCTCACGTAACGATCACCACGAAAGGAAAGAACCGATGAAGAAACTAATTGGACTTGCCAGTCTTGGCACCGCAGGTGCTGCCGCTGTCCTTGCAATGAGCCTGAATGCCGCGCCTGCAGCAGCGCAAGAGGCCACGCTCTACAAGAACCCGCAATGCGGATGCTGCGAGAGCTATGCGGACTACCTGCGCGAGAATGGCTTCACGGTCGAGGTAAAGCCGACCCATGATCTGGCTCAGATCAGCCGTGATGCAGGTATCCCGGACGATTTCCAGGGCTGCCATACGACCTTTCTGGGTGACTACGTCGTCAGCGGTCATGTGCCAATTGATGTCGTCAACAAGTTGCTTGATGAGCGCCCGGACATTGCCGGTCTGACACTTCCCGGCATGCCGTTGGGATCGCCGGGTATGGGGGGCGCGAAGCAGGAACCGTTCAAGATTTACACCGTCGAAGAAGGTGTGAACCCGACCGTCTATGCGGTCGAATGATTAATTGCGCGGACTGGTGCGATCCCGTGCCTGACCGGTTTCAAGGGAAAACAAAGGATGAAGTGCATGATGATGGATGGTGGAATGATGGGTGGCGGCATGATGATCGCGATGGGACTGGTTTGGTTACTCATCGTGGCGGTGCTGGTGCTCGCGGCAATCGCCTTGGTCAAATACATCCGCTCGGACAGCGGAAAATAGAAATGCGCCAAGATGCGGAATGAGGGCGACAGCAACGGCGACGGCCTGTTGTCGATGGGGATTGGTCTGGGGGCGTGCGTCCTGCTTGTCGTGGCATCGATAGTAGCACTCTCGTTGTATTTGGATAGCCAGAAGAAGGCACAAGCGACATGAAAAACACCATTAGGCTCGCCGCGGTCTTGCTCGCCACAACGGTCTCTCCCGTTTCGGCGGAGAGCGACTTGCGCATGGGCGAGCGTCTCTATCAGGAGAATTGTGCCAGTTGCCATGGCGCAAACCTGGAGGGGCAGCCTGATTGGCGCACCCGATTGCCGAACGGCAGATTGCCTGCCCCGCCGCATGATGCGTCGGGTCATACCTGGCATCATACGGACCGCGTATTGTTCGACATCGTGAAACGCGGACCGGCGGCGATTGTCGGGGCCGGTTATGAAAGCGACATGCCCGGATATGAGGGCGTACTGACAGATGACGAAATCACGTCGATCGTCGACTACATCAAGAGCACCTGGCCCGACAAAGAACGTGCCTTTCAGAGTGAGCGGACCCGCGAGGACCAGCAAGCAAAGCCATGACCAGCTATCGTGACAATATGACTGTTCCCACGCCCCGCCGGAGAAATCTCGGCTTTGTGCTGGTGCCCGTCGTGGCTTTGGCCCTTATGGTCCTGTTTGGCTGGGGGCTTTTCAGCGAGGGCGATGATCTGCCGTCCGCGCTTATCGACAAGCCCGTACCGGAGTTTGCACTCGCTCCGGTGCTCGGCCGCGAGGAAGGTCTTTCGACGCAGGACCTGATCGGCCATGTTTCGCTGGTGAACGTCTTCGCCTCGTGGTGCGTGCCCTGCCGCGCCGAACATCCGCTATTCATGGAATTGAGCGCCACGGGCGAAGTGCCGCTCTACGGGATCAACTACAAGGATCCGCCCGAACAGGCGCGCGCCTGGCTAGACGAACTGGGTGATCCCTACACCCGCATCGGGGCCGACATAAACGGACTTGCGGGCATCGAGTGGGGTGTTTACGGCGTGCCTGAAACCTATGTCATCACGTCCGACGGCACCATTGCCTACCGCCATGTCGGCCCCATCACGCGAGCGATTCTGGAGGAAACCCTTTTGCCGATCGTCCGTGATCTGAAAACCCAAGCCGGCAAGGAGCCAACGCCATGAAATATCTAAAAACGGCGCTGCTCGTCTGGGCATTGTCCGTCGGCGCTGCGTTTGCCGGGCCGCAAGGCTTCGCACTGCACGACACGCCGCAGCCGGTCATCAATGTGCGCTACGAGACCGAGGACGGCAGCCGTGGGGACATGGAGGATTTTCGCGGCAAGGTGATCCTCGTGAATGTTTGGGCAACCTGGTGCGTGCCATGCCGGGAAGAGATGCCGACGCTGGATGCGCTTCAGGCGGAACTTGGCGGCGACCGGTTCGAAGTGGTCGCCCTGTCCATCGACCGGGCCGGATCGCCCGTCGTGCGGCGTTTCTACGACGAGATCGGTGTCACCAATCTCAAGATATATGTCGACAAGACCATGCTGTCGATGACCGCGCTGCGCACCGTCGGTCTGCCGACAACGATCCTGATCGACGCGCAGGGGCGGGAGCTTGGGAGACTGGTCGGCCAGGCCGAATGGGATGATCCCGAGATGGTCTCCTTCTTGCGAGGCTTTATCGAATAAGCGCCCCTGAAAGAGCGCCGCCCGCCCTTGACCGCCCAGTTATCAGAATGACCAGTACTCAAACTTCAGAAGGATTTTCCGGATGACCGACATATCATCTTCCAACGATGCGGGTGCCGCCGACATCGAAAGCGCAGGCAACTGGCCCCGGTGGTTGACGCGCAGACGACTGCTGTTCGTCGGTGCGGCAACCGTTATGGGCGGCGGCATGGCGCTGAACTGGGGATGGCTCACCGCGATCGGTCTCGCGCCTGTCTTGGTTTCGCTGGCACCCTGTGCCGCGATGTGCGGGCTTGGTCTGTGCATGAAGGGCGGGTCCGGCGGGAAATGCGACGATGCGGGTGGTGGCAAGCCCGATCAATCCGAAAGGTGATGCAGTTGATTGTCTATCTGACCCGGCGCGCCGCCTTGGCGACATTTGCGGCCACGATCGCCTTTCCGGCCTCCGCCGATCATCCGGGTGAAAATCTGGATGCCCGGATGTTCGAGATGGAGCCATACTTCCAGGCCATCGACGCGGCACAGGCCCCGGATTTCGAGTTGCAGAATGCGGAGGGCAATCCTGTGCGCTTGGCGGATTTCAGCGAAAGGGTCGTCATCCTGCATTTCATCTACGCCAACTGCCCGGATATCTGCCCGCTCCATGCGGAAAAGATCGCGGCGGTCCAGGCTTCGATCAACGACGGGCCGATGAGGGATCTGGTGCAATTCATCTCGATCACAACCGATCCCGTGAATGACACGCCGGACGTTCTGCGCGACTACGCGGACCGGCATGGGCTCGATCCGAGCAACTGGGTCATTCTGACCAAACGGCCCGATCAGAGCGACGACGCGACGCGCCTTGTGGCGCGGGACTATGGGCTCGAGTTCACCACGACCGCCGACAGCGACATGATGATGCACGGTGCGGTCACCCATGTCGTGGATATCGGCGGGCGGTTCGCCGCAAAGTTCCATGGCATGGATTTCAAGAATGTGAACCTGATCCTCTATGTCAGCGAGTTGATCAACAATGCCGAGCATCGACGCCGGGAACGCAGTTGGTGGGACCGGGTGACAGGGGTGTTTCAATGAGTGTCACCGCGACTGGCGTCATGCTGTCCTCGACAGACGGAATTTCACTGACAGCCCTGCGTCGGTATTTTTCGGTAATCATCCCGGCCAATCTGGTCTGGGAGTTCGCGCACATGCCGCTCTACACGATCTGGAACGAGGGCACCTGGGGTGAGATCGTCTTCGCTGCGGTTCATTGCACGGGTGGCGACATCCTGATTGCCATGAGCGCGCTGGTGCTCGCCTTGATGATGTCGGGCCGAGGCTGGCCCATTGTCGCTTCGACGCGACGCTCGGTAACCGTCCTGACGGTGGTGTTCGGGTTGGGATATACGCTGTTCAGCGAATGGCTCAACATCGTGATCCGCGCGGCTTGGGCCTATTCGGACCTGATGCCGATCATTCCGGTCCTCGATGCAGGGCTGTCGCCCGTGCTGCAATGGATCGTAATCCCGCTGATTGCCTTCTGGTGGGCATCACGGCCCTTTAGCGGACATGGAAACGCATGATGGATATTTCCGGCATCGGCATCTTCGCGGCCTTTCTGGCGGGGGCCATTTCGTTCCTGTCGCCCTGCGTCCTGCCACTGGTTCCGGGCTATGTTTCCTACATCGCTGGCCAGCCGGATTTGCGCACGACACGGTCGGTCGGTCTGCGGGCGCGCGCCGGGGCACTGGGCCTAAGCACCTGCTTCGTTCTGGGGTTTTCGACGGTTTTCGTCGCCCTCGGGGCCGGGGCCAGCGCGATCGGATCATTGCTGCTGACATGGCGCATCGAGCTGAACTATCTGGGCGGCGCGATCATCATCCTGTTCGGACTGGTCATGTTGGGCGTCTTTCGTCTGGATGCCTTCTCGCGTGACACCCGCTTCACACTCGACATTCCGGGGGGTCGCCCGCTTGGAGCCTACATCCTGGGCTTGGCCTTCGCCTTTGGATGGACGCCCTGCATCGGGCCGATCCTCGGCGCAATCCTGACGCTCAGTTCGACATCCGGCGGTATGTCGGACGGCATCTGGCTGTTGTCGATCTATTCCGCAGGGCTGGGCGTGCCGTTCCTGCTGGCCGCGCTGTTCACCGACGCCATCGCCGCACGGGTCAGACAGATCGGCAAAGCCGGTCGCTGGCTCTACAAGGGCGCGGGCGTCGCCATGATCATCATGGGCGTTGCCATCATGACCGGCCAATTGTCCCGGTTTGCCTACTGGCTTCTGGGAACCTTCCCATTCTTGGCCTCAATCGGTTAGTCTTCCTCGGCATTCCTGATGTGAAGCCAGATCAGTGCTGACCCGATGACAAGAAAGATCAGGTTGAGGAAGAACGTGTAATCGATGCTGAACCGGACCATTTCCTGAAGCGAAGGCCGCTCGGTCGGGATCATCCCTACGAGAGCGAACAGGTAATGCACCGTATTCCCGCAGCGACCATGCACAGGTACAGCAAGCCTGAAAGATAGAGCGCATACTGCCAGCCGTAATATTTTGCGTGTACCCATATCACCGTGGCAGCAACAAGATCGGCTCCGAGAAAGGCGATCACGCCTCCGAACGACGCATCACGCGACCAGAGCATCGCAGCCAGGGGGACATTGCCCATCGACCCGATGAAGGTGAAGAAGGCCACGACCGGTGCCACCAGCGCGTTTTCAAGAACGATCAGGAAGCCCGGCGCGTCCTGCGCACCGCCATCTCCGACCAGAAAGATCGCGTTCCAGAAGCTCTGCGGCACAAAGACGGAAATGAAACCCGCGACCGTGAAGCCGAAGAGGATCTCCTTCCAGACCATCTTCCATTCCATGAAGAAAGCGCGGGCGATCCGGTCCCATCCTTCGCGGGACAGCAGTTTGTCGCGGAACGAACCCTTCATGGTCTGGTCCCTGTCCATACCTTCGTCGGACTGGGCCTTCTCCGCATGCTCTTTTGCGCTTTCGACAAACGACCTTGGAAGCCATATCAGGGTGAGGGCATAGGCGTAGATCGTCATCAGGATGCCAAGCATGAAATTTGCCACCATGAATTTCCAGCCCAGCAGGACCAGAAGGACAATTCCAAGCTCGATCACCAGATTTGTCGATGAAATCAGGAAGGCGATCGAATTGACCGGATGCGCACCCTTCACGAGGATCGAACGCGACGCGGCAAGAGCCGCGAAGGAACAGGACGATGACACGAACCCAAAGAAGCCGGCAATGCCTGCCTTCCTGGCACCACGGTCGCCAAGAACACGCGCCATCTGATCCCGTGTCACGAAAATCTGGATGCCTGCGGAGATGATATACCCGAAGATGAGCGCCCAGAGCGCCTTCCAGAGCATGCCCGCCCCGGTCGTGAATGCTTCGATTATCTGGTCCATTCAGCTTGACCCTTTTTCGCAGTGCTGTCCGACTTGCGCATCTATCGGGAGAACGAGTCCGAGGGATATGAAAACGGCACCCGCCTTTCAGCCGATCAGATAGACCCTGATCGGCATCCAGATCCCCATGACCATCATCATCAGGTTCTCTGTGAGCGAGACAAAGCCGAGCGGTACGTTGCTGTCGCCGCCGACGCAGGCGCACTTCAATTCACGCTTGTCGATATAGACCGCCTTGAAAACCGATACTGCGCCAACAGTGCCGATGAACAAGGCCACCGGTGCCGAAAGCCAGGTCAGCGCCCCGGCGACCATGAGGATACCTGCGAAAGCCTCTCCAAACGGATAGATCTTGCCATAACGCACCCACCGACGCGCCAGCAGGTCGTAGTTCAGGAACATGGTCGAGAAGCTCTCGACATCCTGAAGTTTTTGTACCGCCAGAAAGCACATCGAGATCGAAATGAACCATTCCAGCCCGCGCAGGGTGAAAATGTTCTCGAAGCTGTACCACGACAAACCGAGCGCCATCAGGAACGCGACGGCAAAGATCGTGATCACCGGCTGGTAGGACGTGTCCGAGCGTTCGTCTTCCGGCGCATCGATGCCGAAATGGACCCGAAGGTCGTCATATCCGCCGATCCGCTCGTCCCCGATCCAGGTTTGCGGGGTGGTTTCGACGCCGTGCTCTTCCATGAACGCGTCGGTTTCCTCACGCGTGGTCAAAGGGTGATCCTCAACCTCATACCCTTGCCTCTCCAGCAAGTCTTTGGACTTCAGACCGTAGGGGCAGAGGTGGCCCGGCATGACCATGCGGTACAGCGTCGCCGACTGCGCTTGTGTGCTTGAATGGTGCTTCATGTCATGCCCCGCAACTGTAGAATCCCCGGAATCCGGCGGTCAGACCGGCATCGAGCTCGATCGTCAGAGTCGCATCGACCGGTTCGGTACCTGCGGTTTCGAGCGCAGCACCGTCTTGGGGAACGCCAAGGCGGATCGACAGGCCTTCTGTGCCCAATTCGCCGGCTGCATTCTGTTCGACCCGGACGAGATCGCCGCTCAGCTTGACGAGCCCGACGGCTGCGCCATCGATCTCACCCAATGCCAGTGAGGCCGGACTGCCGGTTGTATAGTTGAATGTGCACGCCGCGCCATTCGGCAGAAGCTGCGCGATATCCTCCTTCGTCAGGAAGCCGGGGTCGAGCACTGCGACGTTTGCTGTTGACAGGGCTTGATCCAAGCTCACAATACGGGGGCTCTCGACACTTGCAGTCTCGGATGTGTCGCCGGATGCATCGATATCGTTGATCAGATAGCGCATCTCCGCGATTTCCTTATCTTGCGCATAGATGATCTCGTCCGCGAGCTTGCGCACGCGCGGATCCGAGATATCGGCGCGGCTCGATGTCATGATCGCGATCGAATGGTGTGGGATCATCGCGCGCATGTAGCTGGTATCGCCCACCGTGACCTGGCTTCGTACGAGCCAGAGCGAGGCGGCGAACACGACGACGGCACCGCTGAAAATAGCGGCATTTACGGTCTTGCTCGAATACATTGAAAGCATGAACGCCAACATGATGATCGCCATCGTCGCACCCATCAACAGCGCCATATAGGCTCGGGTTTCGGACCAGAAAACATGGGTCAGAAGATAGGTGTTGAGATACATCAGCCCGAACATCACGACCGTCGAGGTCGCGATCATGGCGGCAAATCTCCAATATGACATGACGTGCTCCTTTCGCTTGTTCCATCCCCGTTCAGAACATCAACAACCTTCCAGCGATGGAGGGTTCCAACTCTTTTGGGATGAGGTTTTGTGGCGCTCCTAATCCATCTTTCTCGTGACCACGAGGAAGATTGTAGAGGCCGAGCAGCTGATGAGGAGAAAGCCATTCAGGGCCTCGATGCCGGCAAGAAAGCGCAAATGACCCGTGGGATAAATATCGCCAAGCCCCAGAGAGGAGTAATTGACGATGGAAAAGTAGAAAACATCCATGAATGAATCGACGTTGTCTTGAGCGAAACCGCCAATACCTAAGAACTCGCCGAAACTGAAACCCAGTGCGTAAAGCCCGGCTTCACCTATGTGGGCGGTCGCGAGTATATAGAGGGCAAATAAGAGGCGGCTTAATTGTGTGAATGGAGTGCGTTTGGTGGCCGTCATGACGAAACTCATCGCACGGACATGCACAAGTCCGCTCAAACCGAAGAGCACAATCGCAAAGAGGATCGCCCAAGCCAAACGCTCGCACCCTACAACGCAGTATTCTTGAGTTGCTCTTCGCCGCGGTGTTTCGTTGCCAAATCGGCGAGGATTGGGCAATCCGGGCGGTGATCCCCGGCACAGGCGTCCACTAGATGTGCTAGCGTCGCGCGCATTTCCTTCAGCTCCGCAATCTTGTCGTCGATCCGTTCAAGATGCTGCTCGGCGATATCCTTGACTTCGGCGCTGGCGCGTTTTTCGTCCTCGTACAGAGCAATAAGGTTGCGGCAGTCTTCAATGCTGAAGCCGAGCGCCCGGGAACGGCCGAGAAACGCGAGCTTGTGCGCATCGCTTTCACGGAATGTGCGATAGCCGTTCGTGCTGCGAAGAGGCTTCACAAGCCCGACATCCTCGTAGTATCGGATCGTCTTGGCTGGGAGGCCAGAAAGGGCGGCGACATCTCCAATATTCATGATCAGGTTCTCCTTATTCAGCGGCGACAGGGTTAGGGGATAGTAAAGTGGCCTCTTCACCACCGCGCGCTCTGGCTTCTTCCATGATGGGACGGACCCTGCGTAGCCGAAGGGCGTTGGTCAGCACGAAGACCGAACTCAGTGCCATGGCTCCGGCAGCCAGGACTGGCGAGAGCAACAAGCCGAACGTGGGGTAGAGCACACCCGCAGCCACCGGGATCAGCGCGACGTTGTAGCCGAACGCCCAGAACAGGTTCTGACGGATGTTGCGCATCGTGCGGCCTGATACTTCAAAGGCGTTGACCACGCCGCGTAGATCGCCCGACATCAGCACCACATCGGCGGATTCGATGGCCACATCGGTTCCCGTGCCGATGGCGATACCGACATCCGCATGTGCCAGCGCGGGGGCGTCGTTAATGCCGTCGCCGACGAAGGCGATCCGTCGGCCCCCTTGGCGAAGCTCGTTTAGTGCGGCCACCTTTCCATCGGGCAGAACGCCGGCGATCACGTGGTCGATGCCGGTTTCGCGTGCGATGGCATCGGCTGTCTCGCGCTTGTCGCCGGTGATCATAGCGACCTCCAGCCCAAGGCGGTGCAGCGCGCCAATGGCGGCCGCGCTGGCGGGTTTGACCGGATCGGACACGCCGAGGACCGCTGCAACCCTGCCATCCACCGCGGCAAACAATGCCGTGCGGCCCAGCACGGCCAAGCGGCCCTCCGCCTCGACCAGCGACCCGATGCTCAGTCCTTCGCGGACCATCAGGCGATCTGCACCGACAAGCACCTCGTGGCCGGCAACCTTGGCCCGAACGCCGTAGCCCGTGATGGATTCGAAGCTCTCGACGTCGTGACGTGCCGCGTTCTCGGCCTGGGCCGCGCGCACGATGGCTTCGGCGATGGGATGCTCGGACTGCGCCTCGACCGCCGCCACCAGTGCCAGGATGTCGGCCCGGTCGACCCCGTCGGCCAGGACCATATCGGTCAGTTCGGGGCGCCCTTGGGTGACGGTGCCGGTTTTGTCGAGCGCGATAACATTCACCGACGTCAGTCGTTGCAGCGCGTCGCCCTTGCGGAAAAGCACACCCATCTCGGCTGCGCGCCCAGTACCGACCATGATCGAGGTCGGCGTGGCCAGTCCCATGGCGCAGGGGCAGGCTATGATGAGAACCGAGACCCCGGCCACAAGCGCGTAGGACAGGGAGGGCGAGGGGCCGACCAGCAGCCAGACCAGAACGGTCAACGCGGCCAGTGCCATGACCGCCGGCACGAACCACAGCGTGATCCGGTCCACCAGGCCCTGGATCGGCAACTTGGCGCCTTGCGCCTGCTCCACCATGCGAATGATTTGCGCGAGCGTCGTGTCGGCGCCGACACGTGTGGCGCGGAACTGGAAGCTGCCGGTGCCGTTGACGGTGCCGCCGGTGACCGGATCGCCCTCGGACTTGGAGACGGGAACCGGCTCTCCGGTGATCATGCTCTCGTCGACATGGGCGCTGCCTTGCGTGACGTCCCCATCCACCGCAATGCGTTCGCCGGGACGCACAACGAGGATGTCGCCGGTGCCGATCCGTTCGATGGCGACGTCCTGCGGCTCCCCGTCCACTAGAACTCGCGCAGTGCGGGCCTGAAGGCCAAGAAGCTTCTGGATCGCGGCACCGGTGCGGCCCTTGGCGCGCGCCTCCATCCAGCGGCCCAGAAGGATCAGCACGACGATGACTGCCGCTGCCTCGAAGTAAACGGCACGGGACGCCACGGGCAGCAGCGCAGGCGCAAAGAGCGCGGTAAGAGAATAGAGATAGGCTGCGCCGGTGCCAACGGCGACGAGGCTGTTCATGTCGGGCGCGCCCTTCAGAAGCGCGGGGAAGCCCTTGGCGTAAAAGTGGCGTCCGGGCCAGAACAGCACAACTGTCGTCAGTGCGAACTGGATCATCCAACTTGTCTGGTGACCGATGGTGCGGCCGATCATCTCGTGCATCCCCGGCACTAGGTGTGCACCCATCTCGAGCAGGAAAACCGGCAGCGCCAATGTCGCAGCGAAGGCGGTCTTACGGGCCAGATCGCGCGCTTCGCCTGCCTTGCGGGCGCTGTGCTCCTCGGGCAAGACACTGTCCGCCGGTTCAGCAGGGTAGCCGGCGTCTGTGGCAGCTTTCATTAGATCGGAGATCTTCATCGCGCCCTCGACATAAGTCACGGTTGCGGTCTCGGAGGCGAGATTGACGTTGACCTCCAGAACGCCAGGCACTGCCGCCAGCGCCTTATCGACACGGCCGACGCAGGACGCGCAGGACATGGACGAGACGTTCAGGCGAATAGTCTGCGTCCGGACGGGATAGCCGGCCCGATCCAGCGCGTCGATCAGCTCCGGTATCCGGGTTTCCGAGTCGATTCGGACCTGCGCAGTTTCGGCCGCAAGGTTCACATTGACTTCTTCGACCCCGGGCAGCGCCGAGAGCGCGCGCTCGACCCGACCGACACATGATGCGCAGGACATGTTCTGGACAGAGACCCGCAGGTCTTGTGTGACTGGCATGAGCGTCTCCTTCGTCTCTGGGTAAGATATCTAGGGCTTCCACCAACTGGAAGGTCAAGCTTTTCAGAATATTTTTTTGCCCTTGACCTTCCTCCGCTGGAAGCGCCCACCTGAAGATAAGAGAGAAGGAGACGTATATGAGCAGCTTCACAGTTCCGGGAATGAGTTGCGGGCATTGCACCGCAACAATTGACAAGGCGATTAGGTCTATTGACCCAACTGCGACCGTTTCGTGCGACTTGAGCACGCATACCGTTTCGGTCGAGAGTTTTCTCAGCGTCAGGGCGGTGTCGGAAGCGATCAAAAACGCAGGATACGATGTGTCGGCGCCAGCCGCGATCTGAATAACCCTTGGGACTGCAATTACTGGTGCAAAACTTGCCGGATCACGTACCCAGCGTCCTGTCGTGCCAAGTCGATTAAGCGCACTCGACCAAATGATTGTCCTTGGATGGGCGGTAACTCGATTGCGTCATACCTTCGCTCGACAACCAGTCCAACTTTTCCTCGACCTCAAGATATTCAGCGCCTTTCTCGGACGCGGTTCAGTTGCCTTCCTGCTGTCGCTGGTCAGCACTTCGTTCGGCTTGAATAGCGCGCTGACGCTCCGGCCACGTTGATTGGATGTAAGCGATGATGTTC
Organism: Roseovarius sp. MBR-51; assembly: GCF_053628575.1. Classification (NCBI taxonomy): domain Bacteria; kingdom Pseudomonadati; phylum Pseudomonadota; class Alphaproteobacteria; order Rhodobacterales; family Roseobacteraceae; genus Roseovarius; species Roseovarius sp. MBR-51. The sequence continues at coordinate 148,467 of NZ_JBRJGQ010000010.1, read as the reverse complement.
CAGATTTCGGCGTCCGACAGCTGGTCGCCGAACCCGGGCATGCCGCTTTCGAACTCGACCCCTTGGAGGGCAAGAGCGGCCTTGCCGCCCAGCTTGGTGTAGTCAAACAGCACGCCATCGGGATGATGCCAGGTATGACCGGTTTCGTCATGCGGCGGTGCAGGCAGGACGCCATCTGGTCCGGCCGACCGCCAATCCGGCTGTCCTTCCAAATCGGCACCATGGCAGGCCGCGCAATATTCTCTGTAAAGATCTTCACCCTGTGCAATGTCGGCGGCTTCCGGCGTGGATTCGGTCAGCACACCGGCCGTGCTCATGAGCCAGGCTGCGGCTCCGCCACCGCCCAGAAAAATCACCGACAGCATCAGGTATCTTCGCATCACGTCACTCGCATCCATGTCATCATGCCGGCGGCCGCGTGGCTGAGCATGTGGCAGTGAAACAGCCAGTCGCCTGGATTATCGGCGACAAAGACAACGGTCCGCGTTTCGCCCCGGAACATCGTTATCGTATCCCGGAGCGGCCCCAATGTGCCATCCTCGCCGATTTCGCGGAAATGCATCCCGTGCAAGTGCATCGCGTGCGGGAAGGACGTGTCGTTGCTAATCTCAAGCTTGACGGTCTGCCCGAGAGCGAGACCGGCAAGCGGTGCATCGGGCATTCCGACGGTGCCGTCTAAGGCCCAGTATTCGTTTTCGTCGACCAGATCGCGGAAGGATTTCCGTTCACCGTTCAAGACCGCCGATTGCATCCGGCCCATCGCACCGCCCTCGATGTTAAGGCGAACGGGAACCGCATTGTCTAGGCCCGGAACATCCATATTCGCATTGCTCGGCAGGGCAGGGGGGTCATCCCGGCGTACGGCGGACGCCCGACCGGTCACGGTAAGGGCAACTTGTGACATACCTTCCCCATTGTCGAGGCGCACCAGATGGGCCGTTTCACCGGAGTCGGCAGTCACGTCGACGATCAGATCGGCGCGCTGGCCGGGGCCGAGAATGAGGGGTTCGCCGAGCCTCTGGGGTTGCGCCAGTGGCATCCCGTCCAACGCGATGGTCCAGCCTTCCATTCCGGCGATATCAACGACGAAGATCCGCGCGTTGGCCGCATTGATCAGACGCAGTCGAAGCCGTTCATTCTGACGCACATCGATCGCAAGACCGTACTGTCCGTTCGTCGCAACGAAATTTCCCATGCGGCCTGCGTGGCTGCGGGAATGCGCAGAGGTGAAGTCGGGATTGATCTGTGCGGTTTCGGGATCGAGAAGCCAATCGTCCAGGATCAGAACCTCCTCGCGATCCACTTCCGGAGCTTCCGCTTCCTCAACAATCAGCGCGCCGTAAAGCCCTCGGGCGACCTGTTCGAAGGACCTCGCATGGGCGTGATACCAATAGGTTCCGGCATCAGGTACAACGAAGTCGTAATCGAAACTCTCGCCCGGTTCGACGGCGGCTTGGGTCAGCCCGGCGACGCCGTCCATCGCGTTGTCGATCCGGATTCCGTGCCAGTGGACCGAGCTTGCCTGTGGCAGCGCGTTCAGTAACTTTCGCTGAACGCGGGCACCCTGCGCGATCCGCAACTCCGGGCCGGGCATCATGCCGTCATAGCCCCATATTTCCGTCTTTGGATAAGGCGGCGGCGCGAGCTGGACCGCGCTCACTTGAGCTTTGAATTCGTCAAATTGAGGCGTCAATGCGCGCCCCGCTCTGGGCAATGGAAGGACAGCGGCCGCCGAAGCGCTACGCAAAAGGAAATCCCGACGTATCATGTTCTCTCCTAGCCTTAAATAGTATGGAGCTCTGGCGCGCCCCGTCGCTTTGATCGTAGTTCGGCTGCGACACCCGTAAGGTGATTTTCTCTTCTGCTTTCAGCAACCTGATAGCCAGAAGATTGACCGACATCGCAGGCAAGTCGAAAATAGGGAGGAACCGAGTTTCGGTTTACACGACCGCGCCGAATTCCACCGAACACGTTGCCCTGCCGAGTCAAACTGCCGAGCAAATCATAGTTCAGGTCCGCGACGGTCCAGCCGCGCACGGCAAGAAGCTCTGGAAGAGTCGCGGTCGGTGGCGATTGGCCAACTTCCCGGTAAAAAAAAATTTTACCCTTTAATCTGTTAGAAAATGCCATTCGCTTCTTGGAGTTCCCGGACGAATTGCGTGACCATCTTGACATCAGCGTCTGTCAGTCCCTTGACCGGAGGCATATTCCCGAAATTCCAGTGATGCGACCGGACACCGTTTTTCGCCGCCAAGACGAAAGCCATGTCCGAATGATGTGAAGGCTCATAGATCTTGTGCACAAGTGGCGGCGCAACACCATTCTGACCTGCTGCGTTGGCGCCATGGCATTCGGCACATTTCGCCTCGAATGCGCCTTTTCCGATCTGTGCATTCGCTGACAGGTCCGTCGGCACCGAAACCTCCACGATGGGTGCCCCTCGGGCCACGCCGCTTGTGTCCGGTGGCACCATCGAGTGACCGGCCGACTGTTGCCTGGATGGGGCCGCGTTCCAATAAACGGCGAGGCCCCCGATCAAAAAAAGGGCCAGAATGGCCAGAAGCATCTTGTTCATTCTTTACTGTCCCTCGCGAGAACCACTCTGCTCAAATCAGCTTCACCTGCGTTCCCAGAGCCGTTCGTTCAAAGACTTCCTCGATATGTTCGTTGTAGAGGCCAATACATCCGTTCGACGACTTGCGCCCGATCTTCCGAGTATCCTGCGTTCCGTGGATCCGGTAATACTGCCAAGACAGATAGAGCGCACGGGTGCCCAGCGGATTGGCGGGGTCTCCGCCTGGAATAAGTGCTGGCCATTCGGGGTTGCGCTCACGCATCGACGGCGTTGGCGCCCAGCTCGGGTTCTCCCTTTTTTCGACAACCTCGGTATAGCCCCGCTTTGTCAACTCATCGGTCAGGGGAACCGATGTCGGATAGATTCGCATTTCGCCATCGGTGGTCCAATGCTGCAACACTTTCGTGATCGTATCCGAAATGATGATACCTTTGTCCAGGGACTCGAAATGGTCCCGCCACTCGTGCGTGCGGAAAGACGATAAGTTCCGACGCGTCGTTTCCACTCCCTGCGCCCGGAGTAACGACGGCGCAGCCAACGCGATTACGCCGCTCGCCGCAGCCAGTACGAAACGACGTCTATGGATTACAAAGGGTGCCTGCTCTACCATGGCATTCCTGCTACTGATTTCTTGCCTATCAGGTGTGCATAAACCACCTTCCAGCACTGGAGGGTCAAGCGAGCTCGTCTGACATAACAGTGAATTTTGTATCAGTTCGTAGCATCGCAAAAAAGTGCGCGCGAACCCGGCTGTCACCAGATCGTGATCCTCAAATATCTACCTTCGGCTTACTGACATCACGCGATTTGTTGCCGTGCCAAAATGACCTGAATGCGAGGCCTGTAAACACGAACGGCGCGCAATATGCATCCATGGAACATTGCAACCCTCATGGGCAGCACGGTTTGGAACACTGCGGTGTCGAAGCCGAAGGCGAAAACAACCTGTCCGATTTCCCAATCATTCGGCCGTTCCCTTAGTGGACACAGCGTTCCATGGCGGGAAGGTCGATAGTTAATGATTCATAGTTCGGTGGGCATCAAAAGCATCAGCCTTGGCGTCACAATTCGAGTTTCGCCTTGCGGCGCTCGTACTCCTCTTCGTCAATCTCACCTTTGGCATAGCGTTCGCGAAGAATCTCGGCCGCGTCGGATTTGCCGCCTGAGCGGGACCCGGCCGAGAACCCGCGGACGGCCAACACGATCAATGCGATGATCGCCCCCCAGAACAACAGCATCATCAAACCGCCAGCCATGCCGAATCCACCTCCCCACATCATGTGACCGAAACCGTTGCCCCAACTGTCCGCAGGATCGGCGAGCGCGGCTCCGGCGGACAATACTAGGGCTGACGGGGTTACAGCGGATACCATTTTTATCATGAGGTGTTCCTTTCTTGCTGATCAGGTTCTGTTTCGAGTGGTAAAGTGACGGTCACGAGAAGACCGCCTTCGGTGCGGTTCGTCAGCGCTACGTCGCCGCCATGGGCCCGCACAATCGTTCGCGCGATCGACAGGCCAAGACCGGTCCCACCGGTTTCGCGCGAGCGGGATTTTTCGAGCCGGAAAAACGGCTCGAACACTTGCTCGAGTTCGGCTTCGGGAACCCCAGGTCCGTTGTCGGAGACCCGTATCTGGACGTATTCGGCGTCATGTACGAAGGTGACCTCCGCCCCCCCGCCATAGCGCTGCGCGTTCTCGATGATGTTGCGCAGGGCGCGGCGCACCGATTGGGGACGCAAGCGAACGCTTATGCTGTTGGCTGTATCAAGGGTGAAGCCGTCGATCATGTCGGCCTGCAACTGCTTCAGGTAGGTTTTCAGATCCACCGTCTCGTAGACTTCGGAGCTGGCCATGCCCCGTGCAAAGGCAAGCGTTGCATCGACCATCTCCTGCATTTCCTCGATTGAGGCGACAAGACTTTCACGCGTTTCGTCCTCGTCCACCATCTCCGCCCGCACCCGCATGGCGGTCAGCGGAGAGCGCAGATCATGGCCCAATGCCGCAAGAAGTCTTGTCCTGTCCGCGACGAAACGCGTCAGTCTCGCCTGCATCCGATTGAAGGCCTGCGTGAGGCCGCGCACCTCGCTCGGACCGATCAGTGGCAACGGATCGACGGCTTCCCCCTTTCCAAGCCTGTCGGCTGCGCGCGAAACGCGCAGAAGCGGTCCGGTTAGCCGGGTCAGAAGAAACCAGCAGGCCGAGACTAGAATGATCGCCGCCGTGATTCCGAAACTGACGATTGAAGCCCATGGCCACTGCAACGGCGGCCGCTCGAACCTTGTTCCGACATTCAGCCACTGCCCGTCCGCCAGGGCGATCGACAGTTGCATTTCGATCGCGGAAAGCTCGCCCCGCATCATCGCGAGATGCATTTCGGCCATCTCCGGCGCGAGATGTGGCATCGGCGGAATGCCTTGCTCGACCTCGTGCAATTCCACGCGGATTTCTCGATCGTTCGCGCCACCTAGTAGTCCGCGAACGCGCGCCTCTACGGCTCCACCGTCTGCATGGCTTTCATGATCGACAGCGGGAATGTCCGAAAGATCGAAACGTACCAAAGGGGAATTCGCCGCTCTCAGGATCGCCTGCTGCAAGGACTCCGGCGCCTCTTCGAGCAAGAGCGCGACGTTCGCGGCCCGGCCTGCCGCTTCGAAACCCAAGGCGGCGCGCACGGCGAGACCACGCTCGTCGACGAACAGCCACAGGCTGATCGTCTGTGCGACAGCAAGCGCCGCGACGATCAGCAGGACCAACTGCCCACGAAGATTATCGAAGGGGCGCGGCATCAGCTCAACTCGTGGACATCGGCAGCCAGGCAATAGCCGCCGCCGCGCACAGTCGTGACGATGCGCGGCCGCGACGGATCAAGCTCGATCTTCCGGCGCAGTCGGCTGATCTGATTGTCTATGGTCCGGTCAAATACTGACGCTGCGCGGCCTGCCGTCAGATCGAGCAACTGATCGCGGCTGAGGACAAAACGAGGACGTTCCAGCAGGACGGTCAAAAGCTTGAATTCCGCGCTGGTCAGATCGATTTGCTCACCGTCCTCGTTCGAAAGTACCCGACTGTCCGTGTCCAGAATCCAATGGGCAAATGCGATACGTCGGCCCGAAAGTGTACCTGCATAGGGTTCGGCTTTCGTCGAACGGCGCAGGATGGCCTTGATCCGGGCGACCAGTTCACGCGGGTTGAAGGGTTTCGCTAGGTAGTCATCCGCGCCGATTTCAAGGCCAACAATCCGGTCGGTTTCCTCCCCGAGCGCGGTCAACATCAGGATCGGAACGGATCCACTTGCCGAAAGTCGGCGGCACACGGAAAGACCATCTTCCCCCGGCATCATGACATCGAGGACGATGAGGTCGTACTTGCCGTTCGCAAGCTTCGCATCCATGTCGACCGCGTCGCGCGCGGACGTTGCGCGCATCCCGTTCTTTTCCAGGTAGCGCGTCACGGCATCGCGGATTTCGCGGTGGTCATCGACGACAAGAATGTGCGGCGGTTCGCTCATAAGCCTTCCTTTAGATGAATGCCGGGTGCTTTCCCGAAGAGATTTGTCACGAAGTGTAACAGGCCCCGCGTTTGCGACCTGCCGATACAAAACGCCTGCGCTCCCTGCATTCCTTCGCGACAGGCATCTGCCATATGTTCTGTATCGCAACACTGACACGAGGTAACCTAAATGAAACGCAATACTCTACTCGCTGCAATGACCCTCACTGCAACCGTCCTTGGCGGTGCCGCGTTCGCGGAGTCCCACCACGGACACGGCGGAAAATCCGGACCCGGTGCCGCGCAAGGAGGTGCCCCCGGCATGATGGGCATGATGGAGGGCATGGATGGAATGATGGATATGATGCAGCGCATGCATGGCAACATGATGGGCGGCGGCATGATGGGCGTTATGGGCCCGATGGGCGGAGGTATGACGAAGATGCTGGACGCTGATGGCGACGGCAAGGTCACTCCTGAAGAGATGCGCACGCAGCTGCAGGCCAAGCTTGCCGAATATGACGGCGATGGCGACGGCTCCCTCTCGATTGCAGAGTTCGAAACGCTTCACAGCGCGATGATCCGCGAGATGATGGTGGACCGATTCCAGCACCTCGATGCCGACGGTGACGGCGCGGTGACGGCGGAAGAGATGGTGGCGCCTGCCGAAATGATGGAACGGATGCAGATGATGCGGTCGAACATGGCGCAGTCGCAGGGTCAGCCCGGCAATGGCCAGGGCATGGGCGACGGCACCATGATGAACGACAATTGAGAGGTTCGGCGCCAGCTCTGACTGGCGCCGCTTCCCCAAACGTCTGATCCGAAAACATCCGGACGCAACACCAGACCGCGTCCGGACTTGCCAAGTCCAGGCAATGAGCAGCAACCACAGAAAATCCGAAAGGGAGAAAATCGAATTGGCCTATACCTATGATCGTGTCTTGAAAGATGTCGCCTTGGGCGACGCTGAAATGCGCGTCCGCGATGCATTGACAGAAAAGGGCTTTGGCGTACTGACCGAGATCGACGTGAAGGCGACGATGAAAAAGAAGCTGGGTGTGGAGATGGCGCCCTATCGCATCCTTGGTGCCTGCAATCCGGGCATGGCCCACAAGGCCATCGAAATCGAGCCGCGCATCGGCGCGATGCTGCCCTGCAATGTGATTCTGCGCCAGATGGACGGAGGCACCGAAATCAGCGCCATTGACCCTGTGGCCTCTATGCAAGCGGTAGAGAACGCCGAGTTGCACGAAGTCGCCGATCAAGTCCGCGATTTGCTCCGGGCCGCTTTGGACGCGGCCTGAAGTCTCTCTCGATGCCCTTGACCTGACATGAGGCGCAGATGAACCGTAACAATACGCTCACACCAACCGTCAAGACCGCCATCGCGCTGGCATTCGCGACGGCCTTGCTGGTCCTTGCGTTCGGACCGCTGCCCGACACCCTGACCCGCCTGAACGGCGACAGGATCTCTGCTTGGGTCATGGCTGCAGGTATCTGGGGGCCAATTTTAGTCGTCGGACTGATGACGATAGCGATCGTGGCCACGCCGATCCCAAGTGCACCCATCGCACTGGCTGCAGGCGCGGCCTACGGCCACACCGTCGGAACAGTTTACATCGTTCTCGGTGCCGAATTCGGCGCTCTTGCAGCCTTCGTTCTCGCCCGGTTTTTGGGTCGGGACGTATTGCGGCAATGGTTTGGCGACAAGATCGATGTTGGCTGGCTTGGCTCTCAGAACGCGCTAACATTCACGGTTTTTATCAGTCGGCTGTTACCATTCGTTTCGTTCGATATTGTCAGCTATGCAGCGGGGCTCAGCCGACTGCATTTCTGGCGCTTCGGACTGGCCACGTTAGCCGGAATTATTCCTGCCAGTTTCGTACTCGCGCATTTCGGCAACGAAGCCGTCAGCGGAGACACCTCCCGTGCTGCCTGGGCTGCAATCGGACTGGGCGCTCTGACCCTGACCCCGCTCGTCTTCATCGGCGTCAGGGACTGGCAAAGATGTAGATTACGCCATGACTGATCGTGACGCACACCATCTTCTGAAACGAGCACCATGGATTGAGCGCCAGGGGCATTTCGGTTTTCGGTTCCAAAGCAAAGAACAGGGACTCCCTCAATGTTGACCGCAGCGATACCATTTCCGGACATCGGAACCGATCTGTTCTCGATCGAAATCGGCAGTTTCACATTCGCGCTGCGTTGGTACGCGCTGGCCTATATCGTCGGCATCCTCATCGGATGGCGCATCTGTCTGGCCGCAGTCAATCGCCCGGCACTCTGGCCCCCGGCCGGTCCGCCACTTGATCGCGAGCAGATCGAGAACCTTCTGACATGGATCATACTGGGCGTGATCGTGGGTGGGCGCCTGGGTTTCGTGCTGTTTTATCAGCCCGGCTATTACCTGGCCAACCCGCTGGAAATCCTCAAGGTGTGGCAGGGCGGCATGTCGTTCCACGGCGGTTTTGCGGGTGTAGGGATTGCGGCGCTGATATTCTGTCTTCGTCAGAAAAGATCCCTGCTCAGCACCGCAGACCTGCTTGCGCTGGCAACTCCGCCGGGGCTGTTTCTGGGACGGCTGGCGAATTTCACCAACAACGAGCTTTGGGGGCGGCCTACGGACGTTCCTTGGGCGATAATCTTTCCGGGCGAGGCGGCGCAAGTCTGTGACGGCATCACCGGGCTCTGCGCCCGACACCCTTCGCAGCTATACGAGGCGCTTCTGGAAGGGCTGCTGCTCGGAACACTCCTGCTCTATCTCGCCTGGCGGCGCGGCTGGCTGAAGGCCCCCGGTGCTCTGACCGGGGTTTTCCTTACTGGGTACGGCCTTGCCAGAAGCTTCGTGGAACTGTTCCGGCAGCCGGACATGCAGTTCGTGACCGCCGAGAATCCGATCGGTCACGCGCTTCATTTCGGCGAATGGGGGCTGACGATGGGTCAAGTGCTTTCCGCGCCGATGATCGTGACAGGACTGGCTCTGATTTTTTACTCCTTCAGTCACTTCGGAAGCGCGGCCGACCAGAGGCTAAATACCGTCGTGTGATTAAGTGGAGCCAATAAAAGGAGGAACTCGAATGAACAGCAATGTGGAAGAACAATATAGTGGAACAGCGACCGAGAACGCACTGGTCGAAGGGCGAAAAGCGTTTCTCGGCTTCCTCGCGAAACGGGTCGGCAACCGCGCGGATGCCGAGGATGTTTTCCAAGAGTTCTGCATTCGGGTGCTGACTCGCAAGGATCAGCTTCGCGACGTGGAACGCATGGATGCATGGCTATACGCGATCCTCCGGTCCACCATGAACGATCATTTTCGCAAAGCCACTCGGCGCAGCCGCTTGGCCGTAGCTGTCGCACGAGACCCACATCAGTTGGTTGCCGATGCGCCGGTGCAGATGGCGCGGCTGTGCACTTGTCCGAGCAGGCTGCTTACCGAGCTTCGTACCGTTGATGCCAAATTGATCCGGCGGATCGATTTCGGTGAAGAGGATCGGAAAATCGTGGCCGCCGATATGGGGTTGAACCGCAATGCCCTTGGCGTTCGGCTGCACAGGGCGCGCGCTGCTCTGCGCGAGGCGATCCAATACCATTGTGGAGCCTGCTGCCTGGAGGATCCCGATGATTGCTACTGCCCAGTCTAGCGCCGAAGCGATCCCCTACTGCGACAAGCAAAGCTAGGCGACGGAATCAGGCGAACAATTCAGGGCATTCACGGGCGCATTTGTTGGTCAAAATGATGTACACCAGATGCAGCGTTGCGAGCCCCGCCAGCAGGCAGAAAAACGAAATGTAGGCAAACTGGAGAAAGGCGATATCGATCACGATCACCGCCACCAGCGTCAGGGCGAAATGGCGCATATGTTTGTAATGCGACAGCGCTGGCGGCAGGGTGATAAGGGTCACATAGATCGTATTGGTCAGCCAGCGTGGCATCATGTAATCAAGCCACATTGATTTTTCATAGGCCAGCGACTGGTTGTTGATCTCGACCACGACCATGCTGCTGTTCAGCCCGTGCGGGATGTAAAGCAATAGACCGAAGGCCAGTCCGATCAACGCCATGAGGCGGAACAACCGCTTCCGAGGGCTGTCGTCCGGTTCCAGAACGTAGACCGAGTATGGCACCCAGATCGGCCACATGAACCAGGTGAAAAAAATGAACCCCATAGCTCCCCATAAGACCGTCAGGGGATCGTTTCCGTTCATGCCGACCCAGACAAAACCCTCGGTAAACTGTTGCAGTCCGGCAAAAAGCGGCATCAGGGCAAGCGGAAGATACCGTTTGTTTCGCCGCCACGCCACAATTGAAATGGCCGTGCCGCCGCCAACAAGAAAAACGCTGGCGGCAAAGCTGACTTGCGCGGACAAGCACATGGAATTCTTTCTCCGACATATTTTTTTGGGACGGCCCAAAGTGCAAACCTAAGGCACAAACTGGGCGTTGAAAAGCAACCGGCTCATTACGGGAGTCCTCTCGGCGCCGCTGACCACCCATTGCGATGGGACGGTCGCGGGCGCAGCTCAGTCGCGATTACCTCCCTGAGCACGAGGCCTCTGCGGAGACTTGGCGCGCCCCGTCGGCAAAGTATTCGAATTGCCGAGTTGAGGAATCGCCAGTGGCTTTCATGCAAATCAATGCCTTTCGGATGGAACTGTAAGGTTTGGAGACCGGCAACGTCTATTTACCTAAACGGTCGTTCTCGATCGCAAGGAAAATCGACAGGAGCCAACATTGAAAAAATTGACCCTTGAGGTCCGCGGGCTGTTCGAGGAACTCGATCATCTCGCGGTCGAACGCCATTTGTCAGCTCTCGGCGGCGTGCACAGCGCCGAAGCGAACCCGGCATCGGCAAGCGTGACAGTCCACTACGATGAGACGGCAGTGGGCGAGGAAGAGCTGCGCAACACGGTTGAGGCCTGCGGATTCCACTGCGCCGGGGAGCGGGTTCCGAACCATGTCTGCCACGCCGACCATCAAATATCTGGCGCGGAGGCCCCGGCTGGCCACGACGCGATGGCGCACGAGATGGGCCACGGCGGTGGCATGGACATGGCCAGCATGGTCCGCGACATGCGCAACCGCTTCTGGGTGGCGCTGCTGTTCACCATCCCGATCTTCACTTATTCGCCGATGGGTGGCCTGTTCACGCCACCCGCGCCGCCCTTCGGGCTGGAACTGGATCTGTGGCTGTTCTTCCTGGGTAGTGCCGCGATTATCTGGCCAAGCTGGCCGTTCTTCGTCGCCGCTTGGCGGGCGCTGCGTAACGGCATCCTGAACATGGCGGTCCTGGTCGTGCTGTCGGTTGGCACCGGTTATTTGTTCAGCGTCGGGTCTACCTTCTTCTTTCCGGGCGTGCAATTCTACGAGGCGGTGGCGGTCCTGCTGGTGTTCATCCTGTTGGGTCACTGGCTGGAGATGCGCGCGCGGGCCGGGGCGTCTGCTGCAATCCGCGCACTGCTCGATCTTGCACCGCCGATGGCGACCGTTATCCGCGATGGGCAAGACGTCGAGGTGCCTACCTCCGAAGTCCTTGAGGGCGAGATCGTGCTGATCCGGCCCGGCAACAAGATCCCGGTGGATGGCGAGGTTGTCGAAGGCGCGTCGCTGGTCGACGAATCCATGCTGACAGGCGAATCCATGCCGGTCAACAAGGCCGTCGGCGACACCGTGATCGGCGCCACCATCAACAAGAGCGGCAGTTTCCGGTACCGCGCCACCAAGGTCGGGGCCGACACCGCGCTGGCGCAGATCGTCAAGCTGGTGCAGGAGGCGCAGAACTCCAAGGCACCCGCCCAGCTTCTGGCCGACAAAGCCTCACAATGGCTGGTGCTGATCGCCGTCGTGATCGGACTTGCAACCTTCGCGGTCTGGTTCTGGTGGATCGGCTCTCCGCTTTTGTTCGCGCTGACGCTGACGATCACCGTCTTCGTCATCGCCTGCCCGGACGCGCTTGGGCTTGCTACGCCGATGGCGGTGATGGTGGGCACAGGGTTAGGGGCGCAGCACGGTATCCTGTTCAAGAATGCCGGTGCGCTGGAAGACGCGACCAAGCTTGACGTGATCGTCTTCGACAAGACCGGCACGTTGACCATGGGCGAACCGCGCGTGGTCGAGGTCGTTGCCGCCGAAGGCGGCGCGGAGGATGACGCGCTGCGGGCTGCGGCGGCCGTCGATCGCGGCTCGGACCACCCGCTGGCGCTCGCCATTGTCGAACGCGCGGCGGACCTCGACGTCCCGCAGATGGCCGAGTTTCTCAACCTCGAAGGCCGCGGCGCGCGCGCCGAAGTCGCAGGCAAGACCGTGCTGGTCGGCAATCGGCGCCTGATGGACGAGGAGGGTATCGACGTCGGCACCCTGACGGCGGAGGCCGAGCGCCTGAAGGGCGAGGGCCGCACGGTTGTGCATGTGGCGCAGGGCGGACGGATGCTGGGCCTGATCGCCATCGCTGATGCGCCGCGTCCGAGCGCCAAGGCCACCGTGGCCAAGCTGCGCGCACGCGGCGTCGAGGTGGCGATGCTGACCGGCGACAACGAAGGTACCGCAAGGCGGATCGCGGGCGAGCTGGGCATCGACATTGTGCTGGCAGATGTTCTTCCGGGCCAAAAGGCCGAGAAGGTCAAAGAGCTTCAGGCCCAGGGTAAGAAGGTCGGCATGGTCGGTGACGGTGTCAACGACGCACCCGCGTTGACCCAGGCCGATGTCGGATTTGCCATCGGTGCGGGCACCGACGTGGCGATGGAAAGCGCCGATGTCGTGCTGATGAAAAGCGATCCCTACGATGTCGTGGGGGCCATCGAGTTGTCGCGCGCCACCTTGCGCAAGATGCACCAGAACCTGTTCTGGGCCGTGGCTTACAACGTGGTCGCCTTTCCGATGGCGGCAGGGGTGTTTTATCCGTTGATCATCAGCCCCGCCGTGGCAGCACTTGCCATGTCGGGCAGCTCCGCGCTGGTGGCGGTCAACGCGCTGCTGCTGAAACGAACGCGGCTGGAAGGTATTGGTGCGGGCAAGAGTGGGTCCGCCAGCGGCGGCGGTCAGGGCGATGCGCAGGCAGGCCAGGTGCCGCTTCACGCCGGACACTCGCAGAAATCACATTGAATAAGGGGGACTTGAGATGTCTGACACATCATCGACCAAGACACCGGACGGGAAGGGCATGGCGGCGCGGTTTCCCACCGCGTATTCCATCCTGTTCGGCCTGATCATCGTTGTCGCGGCGCTGACCTGGATTATCCCTGCGGGCCAATATGACCGCGCCATGAACGAAGAGGTCGGGCGCGAGATCGCCGTGCCGGGTACGTATCAAACGGTCGAGCCCAATCCACAGGGGGTCATCGACGTCATGCTGGCACCGGTGGCGGGGTTTTATGATCCCGACAGCTATGCCGCAAATGCCATCGACGTGGCGCTGTTCGTACTGCTTTTGGGCGGCTTTCTGGGCGTGGTGAATGCCACGAATGCCATCGACACCGGCATCCAGACGGCGATGGTGCGGCTGAAGGGGCGCGAGATCTGGATGATCCCGATCCTGATGTCGCTCTTTGCCCTGGGCGGCACGACCTATGGCATGGCCGAGGAAACGCTGGCCTTTTACGCGCTTCTGATCCCGGTGGTGATCGCGGCGGGCTACGATTCCGTGACCGGCGTGGCGATCATCCTGATCGGTGCCGGGATCGGCACGCTGGGATCGACAATCAACCCCTTCGCCACGGTGATCGCGTCTAACGCGGCAGGCATCCCGTTCACGGATGGTATTGCGCTGCGGCTGGTCCTTCTGTTGGGCGGCCTCGCGATCTGCGTGGCCTACGTCATGCGCTATGCCTCGAAGGTTAAGGCCGACCCGGCCCGGTCCGTCGTCGCTGCGCAACGCGACAGCGACCGGCAGTTTTTTCTGAACGAGACGGATGCAACGTTCGAGGAGCCGAAGCTGAGCGGAACTCAGAAGCTGGTCCTGATCCTGTTTTTTACGACCTTTGCGGTAATGATTTGGGGTGTCTCGAGCCAGGGATGGTGGATGGCTCGGATGGGCGCGCTGTTCTTCGGCATGGCCATCGTCGTCGGGCTGGTCGCCCGCATGGGGGAGAAGAAGCTAACGTCGTCCTTTGTCGACGGAGCGAAGGATCTTCTGGGAGTTGCGCTGGTGATCGGTCTGGCGCGCGGCATCGTGGTGATCATGGAGCAGGGCCTGATTGCCGACACGATCCTGAATAGTGCCGCCGATACCCTCGGCGGCCTGCCGGAAGTCGCGTTCATCAACCTGATGCTTTGGATCGAGATCGGGATGAGCTTTCTCGTGCCGTCGTCGTCCGGCCTGGCCGTCCTGTCGATGCCGATCCTTGCCCCGTTGGGGGATTTCGCGGGGGTCGGCCGTGACCTCGTGGTGACGGCCTATCAATCGGCGAGCGGGCTCGTGAATCTGATCACGCCCACCTCTGCGGTTGTGATCGGCGGTCTGGCCATCGGGCGCGTGTCGTTCGACCGCTGGGTCGTCTTCGTCTGGCCCCTGCTGCTGATCCTCGTCGTCTTCATCTCGGCCGGGATCAGCCTGGCCGCCATTCTCTGATTAGAAAGAAGGAGGCATTCCAGATGTCTGAACCAAAATTGGGCGTTCATTCCGAAGCCGGTACATTGCGGCAGGTGATCGTATCGCCACCCGGCCTGGCGCATCGCCGTCTGACACCGGACAACCGCGAAGACCTGCTGTTCGACGATGTGTTCTGGGTCAAACAGGCGATCAAGGATCACGCCGTCTTTGCCGATGTCATGCGCGGCGAAGGGGTCGAGGTGTTGGATGCGATGGCGCTGCTGGGCGAGACGCTGGACATTTCCGACGCGCGCGCCTGGGTTCTCGACCACCGCATCACCCGCAATGACGTCGGCGTGGGGATGCGGGACGACTTGCGTGCCTGGATGGAGGGTCTGCCCGGCACGGAACTGGCCCGTTTGCTGGTCGGCGGCATCCGGGTGGACGATCTGCCTTTCACGCCCTCCGGCATGTTCGGCAGCTACCTTGGCCCCCACGGTTTCGTGCTGCCGCCGCTGCCAAATTTCATCTTTACCCGCGACAATTCAGCCTGGGTTTATGGCGGCGTGAGCCTGAACCCGATGCATTTCGCGGCACGGCGGCCCGAAACGCTGCTGATGGCAGCAGTCTACCGGTTTTATCCGACATTCGCGGATCGAGTGCGGGTCTGGTTCGGCGATCCGACGCGGGAATTCGGGACGGCCACGCTGGAAGGCGGCGACATCATGCCAATCGGGCACGGTGTCGTCATGGTCGGCATGGGCGAACGATCGACCCCGCAGGCGGTGGGCCAACTGGCCGAGGCGCTGTTCGAGGGTGGCGACGTGACGCGGGTGATCGCCTGCCAGATGCCCAGTTCGCGCGCGGCGATGCATCTGGACACCGTTTTCACCCATTGCGGGGGCGATGTGGTGACCACTTTCAAGGAGGTGGCGGATGCGATCACCTGCTATGACCTGCGCCCCGGTCAGGGCAAGGCCGCGCTCGATATCCGCCGGGATGCGCGCCACATATTCGAGATCACCGCTGAAATTCTGGGCCACAAGAAACTGCATCTAGTGCCCACCGGCGGGGCCGACGCCGCGGAGCAATCGCGCGAACAGTGGAATGATGGCAACAACGTGCTGGCGCTGCGCCCCGGCGTCGTCATCGGCTATGACCGCAACGACGACACCAACGCCGCACTGAAGGAGGCCGGGATCGAGGTGCTGGCCATCCCCGGTGCCGAACTCGGCCGGGGCAGGGGCGGCAGCCACTGCATGAGTTGCCCGACGATCCGCGACGCAATCTGAACCACCGACGATAAGGAAATCCCATGTCCTACAATCTGAGAAACCGCCATTTCCTGGCCCTGCGCGACTTCACGCCGCAGGAAATCAGCTTCTTGCTGAAACTCTCCGCCGACCTGAAGGCGGCGAAATACGCCGGCACTGAAGTTCCGCGCCTGACCGGCAAGGAAATCGCCCTGATCTTCGAGAAGGACAGCACCCGCACCCGCGTCGGCTTTGAGGTGGCGGCCCACGATCAGGGCGCGCATGTGACCTATCTTGGCCCCTCGGGGTCGCATCTGGGCAAGAAGGAAACCGTCAAGGACACCGCGCGCGTGCTAGGCCGGGTCTATGACGCGATCGAATATCGCGGATTTGGTCACCCTATCGTCGAGACGCTGGCGCAATACGCTGGCGTGCCCGTCTATAACGGGCTGACGGACGAATTCCACCCGACGCAGATCCTTGCCGATTTCCTGACCATGCAGGAACATTCCGACAAGCCGCTGCGCGAGATCGCCTATTGCTTCATGGGCGATGCGGGCAACAACATGGGTGACAGCCTGCTGATCGGCGGGGCGAAGATGGGCATGGATGTGCGCCTGTGCGCGCCCGAAAGCCTGTGGCCGGGCCAGGCGATCCGCGACGAGGCCGATGACGTCGCCGTGCAGACCGGCGCGCGGATCACGATCACCGAGGATGTGGACGCCGCGGTGAAAGACGTCGATTTCGTCTATACCGATGTCTGGGTGTCGATGGGTGAGCCCAAGGAAAAATGGGCGGAACGGATCGAGCTGCTGACGCCCTATCAGGTGAATTCCGATGTGATGGCCAAAACCGGCAATCCGAGGGCCAAGTTCATGCATTGCCTGCCCGCCTTCCACAATGCCGAGACCGAAGTCGGCGCCGATATCGAAGAGGAATTCGGCATCACGGCGATGGAAGTCACCGAAGAGGTGTTCGAAAGCCCGGCCTCCATCGTGTTCGATCAGGCCGAGAACCGGCTGCACACGATTAAGGCGGTGCTCGTCGCCACGCTGGGCAACTAGCGGTGCTGGTTGTCGCCGCATTGGGGGGCAATGCATTGTTGCGCCGTGGCGAGCCGCTGACCGCCAAGGCGCAGCGCGAGAACGTCGCCACCGCGGCTACCGCGCTGGCGCAGATCATCAAGGCCGGACACCGGCTGGTCGTCACCCACGGCAACGGGCCGCAAATCGGCCTGCTTGCATTGCAGGGTGCGGCCTACAAACCCGATGCAGTGTTCCCGCTGGATGTGCTGGGGGCGGAAACCGATGGCATGATCGGTTACATGATCGAGCAGGCGCTTGAAAACGCCCTGGGCCATGACCGCCCGGTCGCGACCCTGCTGACCCAGATCGAGGTCGATCCCAAAGACCCGGCCTTCGCCAAACCCACCAAGTTCATCGGCCCGGTCTATGACAAGGCGGAAGCCGAACGGCTCGCGCAGGCGCGGGGGTGGAGCATTGCTGCGGATGGCGCGCATTGGCGCCGCGTGGTGCCGTCGCCGATGCCGAGTGGCATTCCCGACCTGAAAGTGCTGGAACTGCTGCTCGAGCAGGACGTGACGCTGATCTGCGCAGGCGGCGGTGGCATTCCGGTCGTCCGGCGTGCCGACGGTTCGCTGATCGGGGTCGAGGCGGTGATCGACAAGGATCACGCGACGGCGCTTCTGGCGCACAAGCTGAACGCCGACGCGCTGTTGCTGCTGACTGACGTCGAGGCCGTGTTCCGCGACTTCGGCACCGAAACGCAATCGGCTATTAGGCAGGTGTCGCCGGAGGACGCAGTGCGTCTGGACTTGCCCGACGGCTCGATGGCGCCGAAGGTGGCCGCCGCCGCGACTTTCGTATCCGATCGTGCGCGTTTCGCCTCCGTGGGTCGCCTGGAGGATGCGCTTGCCCTGCTAGATGGCAAGGCGGGCACGATGATCGTAAACAACTGAACCCAAGGAGCATATTCGATGAAACGTCTGGCAGAAAAAGTCACCCTGATCACTGGAGGAGCGGCAGGCATCGGTCTGGAAACCGCCCGGCTTTTCTTGAGTGAGGGGGCCAAGGTTGCGCTTGTGGACCTCCACGTTGACGACCTGTCGGATGCTGCGGGGGATCTGGGCAATCCGGACGACCTGCTGACAATCGCCGCCGACGTCTCATCGGTCGAAGATTGCAAAAGATACGTCGCGCAGACCGTCGAGAAGTTCGGGCGCATCGACGTGTTCTTCAACAACGCCGGAGTCGAAGGCATGGTCGCGCCGCTGGTCGATCAGAAGATCGAGGATTTTGACCGCGTGATGGCGGTTAATGTGCGCGGCGCTTTCCTTGGGTTGCAGCATGTCTTGCCCGTGATGACTGGGCAGCAATCGGGCAGCGTGATCAACATGTCGTCGATCGCGGGCCTCAAGGGCAGCCCGAACGTCGCGCCCTATATCACGTCGAAACATGCCGTTGTCGGTTTGACGCGCGCCGCCGCGATAGAGGTCGCAGGCCACAACGTGCGTGTCAACTCGGTGCATCCCTCGCCGGTCAACACGCGGATGATGCGGTCGCTGGAGGAAGGGTTCAATCCCGGCCACGGCGACGAAGTGAAGCAACAGCTTGCCGGCACGATTCCGCTGGGTCGCTATGGTGAAAGCATAGAAATCGCCAATCTGGTCCTGTTCCTCGCCTCCGACGAGTCCGCCTTCATCACGGGAGCGCAGTATCCCATCGACGGGGGCATGTCGGCGGGCTGATCGGGTCTCTGCCCTATGGGTTTGGAACCTGTTGCTAGGGGGCTGTCAGGTCGCCGTAAATGTCCCGACCCCAAGCGCCGCGTTCGTACGCGCAATCGACGCCGATCCGTCTCGCTCGGCTTCCGTCAGGGCGCGGATCGCGTCGATGGTTTCGGGGATCACGATGGCTTGGTTGTCGACCATGTAGGCATAGTACAATTCGTCGCCCTCGACCTTGAGCATGTCCTCCCACAGAGCCACCTCATAGAGGCTGTCGTTGGGACGCCCGAAATCGGCCATCATCTCCTTGACCGCGTTAAGTGCGCCCAGCCCGTCCGCCATCCGGATCAACGCGATGCGGGAGGAGGCGCGGAACGCTTCGAGTACCTCGTCTTTGGACGCCTTGCGCGGCATCCTGACCGACCAATAATGCAGATGGGCAAGGGTCTGCGGCACCTTCACGGCCATCGTGATCACGTCGAGATCGGGATCGACGCTTTGTGCATCCGGGCCCTGATGGCTGGGAATATCGGGTTCGGGCACAAGCGTGTTCATGATTCCACCCAGATGGCTTTCCCACGGGTCGGTGGCGCGCCGCAGGAGCGTTCCGCGCGCTGAGCCAAGAAGCCCTGCAACTTTCAGCGCTGTGAGGGTGCGGACGATCGACGTCGTGTTGCAGGACACCACGCGGGTGCGATCGCGCCCAATCGCGCTTGCATAGTTTGCTTCGGCAACAAAGGAATGGCCGGTCACCTCGTGTTTTTCGCCGCCATGAACGATGAACCGGATGCCTCTTTCGCGATAGGTTTCCACATTGCGCACAGCCACTTTCTTGGGCGTGCTGTCCACCACGATGTCTGCGGTAGCAAGCAGGTCGTCGAGCCCTCCGGCCACGTCAAGGCCGGCCTCTCGCCTGGCCGGGGTGCGATCCGGGTCGGCGGCATAAAGCGCGAAACCCTTCGCGCGCGCCATGCGGGCGCGCCAGTCGGAGGTGACATCCGCCACGCCAACGAGGTCCATGTCCTCTTGTGCGACCACTGCGTCTGCCACACGTTTGCCGATCACGCCGTATCCGTTTACGGCAACTCTGATAGGTCTCATGTCAGTCATCCCGCTCTCGTGAATTCTGTGCCGGTCGAAATATCCCAGGCGGATTCGCCTGCCTTGACCTTGGCGATATAGTCACGGGTCAGCGGAACCGCATCACGGCGCTTGGCAAGCTGGATCTGGAAGACCATCAACCGCCCATTCCGGAACGCCATTTCGCAGACAGCCAGATAGAATTCCCACATACGGCAGAACCGCTCGTCGTAAAGCATGCGCGCTGTTTCGCGTTCCTGGGCAAATCGTTCGGACCAGTGGCGCAGAGTCTCGGCATAATGCAACCGCAGGACCTCGACATCCGTGACCCACATTCCCGCACGCTCTGCTGCCGCGATGGTTTCGGACAGCGTGGGCAGATAGCCCCCGGGGAAGACGTATTTGCGGATCCACGGATCGCTGCCGCCTTTGGGCGCCATCCTGCCGATCGCATGCAAAAGTGCGACGCCATCGGGCCTGAGAACGCGCTGAAGGGTGGTAAAAAACGCATCGAATCCGCTGCGGCCCACATGCTCGAACATACCTACGGACACGACGCGATCGTATAGCCCATGCTCTTCGCGGTAATCGCGCCGTTCAAAGGCCACCTGATCAAACAGGCCGGTTTGCTGGGCACGTTCGCGGGCAGCGGCAATCTGTTCGGTCGAGAGGCTGAGCCCGGTCACGCGCGCCTCGTGTTGCTGGGCAAGCTCCATCGCCAGCCCGCCCCAGCCCGAGCCGATGTCGAGAACCTCCAGACCGGGTCGCATCAAGAGCTTTGCTGCGATGTGCTTTTTCTTGAAGGCCTGGGCCTCGTCCAACGTTTCGGTCCCGATCGGGAAGTAGGCGCAGGAGTATTGTCGATCCGCATCCAGAAAAAGGTCGTAGAGTTCGGTCGAGATGTCGTAGTGATGCGCCACGTTCGCGTGAGACCGGCTGATCGGATTATGATGCAGCCTGCGGCTCAGGAATGCGTCCAGCCAGCGGGTCAATCGTCTGCCAGGCAATGCGTCGATAGTATCTATGTCGGTCATGCAGATCGAGAGGAGGTCGCGCAGGCTGCCAGTTTCAATGCGCAGCGTCCCGTCCATATAAGCCTCGCCAAGTGCAATGCTGGGGTTCACCAGAAGTTGCACAGGCAGCACCTTTTCGGTCAAACGGACGGAAACGGCGGGTTCGCCGCCGGGGCCGAAATGCCACGTCTGGCCGCAGGGATCGTAGATGGTGAGGCGTCCGTTTTGAACGAGGCGTCGCAGCGATTTGGCGAGCAACCACATGGCCGCCCGTCCCGGTGCGAGACGTCCGGTTTCAATCCGGCTACCTTCTTGTTCAAAGCGTTCGTCGGGAGAGGTTTCGCTATTGGACATGATCGCTTGCTCCGTCTTGTTTTTTGTCGGCAGGCGGCGTCAACCGCCGCTTTCTGATAAAACAGACGAAAGATGACAAGGTTCATTACAGCGCAGCGGCCTGCCGACACGGTGCCCGCGGTGCACAGGCGTGCGTAGGCGGAACCCTTGGAAAACGGATCGGCGTGTCCTCGCTGGCGGACAATAGAACGCGATCCGTGAATTGCAGACACGCCGGTGAGAGAGGGCCAGCACATCGGGGCTCAGTCCGTCGTTTTCGCTCCGGCGTCGTCCTTCATCGCTTGAAAACGAGCGCGGGCCTTTTCCGCTGCGTCGCAATCGCAATCGAGAAAGCCATGAACCGGGCAGGTCAGGCACATCTGTTCCAACCTTGTCTTCAACGCCTGCCGACCCCGGTGAAGGCGGACCGTGATGTTGTTCAAGGTGATGCCAAGGTCTTTGGCGACAGCATCGCGCGGCTGCTCCTGAAGATCGACGCGCCAGATTACTTCGGCATATTCCGGTCTGAGCGTCGGCAACAGCTTGTACAGACAATTGCATATCGCCTCGTCGAGTTCTTCGTCGAACCCGTTTTGGACGCTGTCCAGGTCGGTTGGGGCCATGACTACCTCCCTCTGGCGCCTTCGCGAAACCTTGCGACCGTAGTCGGCGATGGACGACGCCAGAATCTGGCCGAGCCAGCCACGAACGGCGCGCACATCGCGAAGTTGCTCGGAGCGGTCAATGGCGCGCAGCATGAACGTTTGCAGGACATCCTCGGCTGCCTCCGGATCTCCCAGTCGCCGACGCAGGAAATTCAGGATATGCTGCCGACCTTCCACCAGCGAGCGACGGACAGCGATGTCCGCATCCTTGGCGGCTGTGTTGGGCTGATCTGCTGTGGATAACCGATCATTCGGGTCGTGATTCATGATACACCTCTGAAAAGTAAGACGCCGAACCATCGAGAACGTTACACTTTTTCGGGTGCTTCGGGTGACCTGATTGTTGGTGGTTTTGCTGTTGGGTATGCACAGGCGCGGTCTTTTGGAACCCGGGCCAACGGGCGTATGCCCAGGAATGCGTAAGGTTTCGGCTGCCGCAGCGTCTTCTTACTTCGCCCCTGAGTTGGCACATCGGAAAATTTCTGCAATTCCTGCCACTTCTGACTTGGAAAGGAAATCTCGATGTCGCCGACTGTCATAACCAAAATCGTTTTGGCCATGTTCCTGTGGGCGGCGTGCTTTCCGTTGATCACGGCAGGGCTGCAATACTCGCCGCATCTGACTTTTGCGACAATGCGCGCAGTTCTGGCCGGAGCAACTTTGGTGGGTCTGGCCATGATTTTGCGCAGACCATTCCCGCGCGGTTGGCGCACGTGGTTGACCTTGGGGATCGTCGGGATTGGTGCGACAAGTTTGGGATTTCTGGGCATGTTTCATGCAGCAGAATTCGTGTCTCCGGGCCTCGCCACGGTCATCGCAAACGCGCAGCCGCTGCTGGCCGCAATACTGGGTGTTGTATGGCTTGGCGAAAGGCTGCCGAAGGTCGGTTGGGTCGGCCTTTCGATCGGATTCATGGGAATCCTCGTGATCGCGCTGCCGCAATTGCTTGATGGAGGGCAAGAGGGGTCGGCCATCGGTTTCGCCTATATCGTTTTGGCCGCGGTTGGGGTGACCATCAGCAACGTGGCCATCAAGTCCATCGCCGGCAAAGTGGACGGGCTTTTTGCAATGGGGTTACAGTTGCTCATCGGCAGCGCGCCGCTCGCGTTCGCAGCCCTCGCGCTGGAAGATCAAAACGCCATTCAATGGAACGCGGTCTTCACGGCATCGCTTTTGGGGCTGGCCCTGTTCGGCTCAGCGCTGGTGTATTGGCTCTGGTTTTCCGTGCTGGAGGCAGTTGAGCTGAACCGGGCGATTGTGTTCAGCTTTCTTGTTCCAATCTTCGGTCTTTCAATTGGTGCCTTGTTTTTCGGGGAACGCCTGTCCGGGATTCAATTTTCCGGTATTGCGCTGGTCATTTTGGGGATCGTGTTCGTCAATCTTAAGGGAGCACGGCGGTCTCAAGGTCGATAATACAGAACAACCTGTTAACCTGTTTTCAAACGGTCGTTTTGGCTATTGTCTTCGTCGAAAGCCTGTTTGCTTCGATACGAATGTGTGTTGCTTATTCAGAGTGACGCGCGGAGGGGCAAATTGTTCTTAGAATGACTGCGCGCATTGTACGTTAGAGAGACAATGCTCGAATCAGCGCTGATCGCACCTTCGCAAACCTCTTGGAAAGGGCAGAGACATCATGGCATCGCAAGACAGTGGCAAGCCCGATGTGCCCGACGCTTCGCCGGAACGCGCCCTGTTGGACGGGCGCGGAGCGTTTATGGGATTTCTGGTCAAACGGCTTGGCAACCGCGCAGATGCAGAGGATGTCCTGCAAGACTTCTGCATCCGCGTGCTGTCACGCAAGGATCAGCTCCGAGAGGTCGAACGAATGGATGCGTGGCTCTACACAATCCTGCGGTCCACTTTGAACGATCACTACCGCAAAGGGACCCGGCGTAGCCGGCTGGCGGCGGCGGCGGCGCGCGAACCAGAGGAATGGATTGCCGATGCGCCCTCACAGATGGCGCGGCTGTGCACCTGCCATGGCGGGTTGATTTCCGAACTGCGCCCGGCGGATGCCGAACTGATCCGGCGCATCGATTTCGGCGAAGAAGATCGCGAAAGCGTGGCAGCCGATCTGCGGCTTAACCGCAACGCACTTGGTGTCCGGCTACACCGGGCACGCACTGCTTTGCGCGAGGCGCTTACAACGCATTGCGGCAAGTGCTGCCAAGAGGACCGGGACGATTGTTACTGTCCGCCCGAGGGCTGCGAGAACGACAAACACGAGACTGATTGCGAAGAAGAGGGACAACTATCCTGATCGCAGCGAAGTCGGGTCTGTAACGATTTCCATGATCCAGCGTCTTCTTCTGTGAGTGTGCCCGAAGGCACAACCGCAGGAGAAATTGAACATGCCACGTATCACGTCGGATTGGAACTCGGGAGTACCCCGTCAACCATCATCCGATGACGATCTTCGCGTCTTTTTATCCCGGATGACCTGCGCATGTGCCGAGACTTCCGCGTACGCAGATGCCCCGATGGCACGCGCGTTGTTCAACCGTGTGGAAGTGATGAAACAACCCCCGACGCTTGCGGCACGCGCGCTGGGTATTGCGTCTCGCGATGCGACCTATCTCCTTTCCGGTCTGCGCGAGGATGTGGCGAAGGATTTCGTGCGTGTGATGCTCGCTGGACGACCCTCCATAGACACTACCAATCAAGAGGAAGCTGATGATGAATAAGAGCCTGCGCCTTGCGACAGTGACCCCGGAACAATTTCTTGCACCCGTTTCCGGTAACGCAACGACCGCTAGTAACGTGCCTTACGTCCAAGACGCCTTTGAACGCTGGGTGCTGCTTCTCGACACGCTGCGTGAACGCGCCGACAATATGATCGCGCATGAGCGGCAGGGCATGCCGCCGCTTCTGGATTTCGATTACGAACTGCTGCTGGACGCACGCACCTTTGAGCGGTCGGCCAACTACGCGCTGCTCAGGATCACGCGGGTCGGCGACGATTGCTGGGACGATTGCGTGGACGAGGCCAAGCCGCCCGTGATCGTCATTGATCCGCGCGCCGGGCACGGGCCCGGTATCGGCGGCTTCAAGCGCGACAGCGAGGTCGGCATGGCGATGCACGAGGGCCATCCGGTCTATTTCGTGATCTTCTACCCCGAGCCCATGCCAGGTCAGACGCTGTCGGATGTGCATTATGCCTTGCGCGACTTCGTCTCCGAGGTCGCTCGCCGTCACCCGGACACAGGCCCCGTGCTCTACGGCAATTGCCAGGCCGGTTGGGCGGCCACGCTGCTGGCGGCGGATTGCGACGGTCTGACCGGTCCGATTGTACTGAACGGCTCGCCGCTCAGCTACTGGTCGGGCGAGGCGGCAAGCAGCCCGATGCGGATGATGGGCGCACTGTCGGGCGGGGCATGGGCCGCCCATATGATCTCCGATCTGGGGGACGGGCGGTTCGACGGTGCCTGGCTGGCACAGAATTTTGAGACCTTGCAACCCGAAAAGGCGATCTGGGACAAATACGCGAACCTCTTTGCCCATGCCGACACCGAACGCGAGCGGTTCCTTGAGTTCGAACGCTGGTGGAATGGCTACTACACGCTCAGCCGCGAGGAAATCCTCGGCATCACGCAGAACCTGTTCATCGGCAACCGGCTGGAACAGGGCGAGATGCAGCTGGATGCGCATTGCACCGTCGATCTTAAGCGCATCAGCAATCCGCTGATCATCTTCGCCTCGGACGGTGACAACATCACGCCGCCCGAACAGGCAATGGGGTGGATTGGCAAGCTTTATCCCGATACCGATGCGCTCAAGGCAGCCGGGCAGCGCATCGTCTATATGACGCATCCGCGTGTCGGGCATCTGGGCATCTTCGTCTCCGGCTCCGTCGCGCGGCTCCAGCATCGTGCGATTCTGGAAAGCCTGGACGATGTCGAGGCCCTTTCCCCGGGTCTCTACGAGATGGTGATCGACAACCCGTCGGGTGACCCGGACTGCGAGACCGGCGATTTTGAGGTGCGATTCGAACCGCGCGAGGTCGATGATCTGGGCATTGCATCGGACGATGCGGCCTTGAAACAAGTGGCGCAGATATCGCGGATCAACGAGGCGGTCTATTCGATTTTCGTCAGTCCTTGGATCCGCGCCGCGACGACCCCGGCCAGCGCTGAGGCGCTCCGTGCGCTGCACCCCATGCGCTGGACCAGAACGATGTTCTCCGAACAGGTGAACCCGTGGATGGCCCTGATCAAGTCCACCGCCGAAACGCTGCGCGAGACGCGCTCACCATTGCCGGACGACCACCCCGCGATCGTGGCCGAGCGTGCGCTGTCGGCGCGCACCGGCGAGGGTATAGGCGCATGGCGCAAGGGACGCGATGCCTGGATCACCCATGTCTTTGGCGCGATGTTCGGCAATTTCCCGTTCGCCGCAGCAACCACACAGGCGGAAAAACCGTCGGCCTCATCAAAAAAAGGAATGAACAATTATGGAATGGCTTTTTGAAAACTGGGTTTTGGTTCTCGTCTTCGGCGGAATGGCCGCAATGCACCTTTTCGGGCACGGACATGGCGGACACAAACATGGCAAGTCGGCCAAGCGTCATGGTGCGCACGACAAGAAGTCCGAAGCTTCCGCCGATACCGAGGCAGTGTCGGAGGATGCCTGAATTCGACGCATGCTGCGATCCTGCGGAACTGCTTGATCTGTCCGGCCGGAAGGGTCTGGTTGTCGGCATCGCCAATGATCGCAGTCTGGCGTGGCCTGCTGCCCTGCATTTCCGTCAAGCGGGTGCCGAGCTCGCCATCACCTATGTCGATGAGCGCACCAAACCTCATGTGGTGCCATTAGCTGCACGTCTCGAAGCGCCGATCCTGCTGCCCTGTGACGTGAATGCGCCGCACGAACTCGACGCTGTCTTCGACGCCATCACGGACCGCTGGGGAAAATTGGATTTCATCCTTCATGCCGTGGGCAGCGTGCCGCCCGGCGACCTTCATGGCCGCCTGACTGACTGTTCGGCTGCAGGGTTTTCCCAAGCGATGCATGTGTCCGTCCATTCGCTGATCCGCATGGCGCATCTTGCCGAGCCCCTGATGAAAAGCGGCGGCAGCCTGATCACTCTGAGCTATCTGGGTGGCGAACGTGTGGTGGAGAATTACAACGTGATGGGGCCGGTCAAGGCGGCGCTTGAGGCCACCGTGCGCTATCTGGCTCACGAACTCGGGCCGTCGAACATCCGCGTCAACGCCATTTCGGCGGGACCCGTGATGACCCGCGCGGCGTCCGGGTTGACCGGCTTTGCGGGTCTTCTGGACGCGACCGCGCGAGTTGCCCCATTGCGGCGCAACGTCACGGCCGACGAGGTGGGCCGCGCCGCCCTGCTGTTCGCCAGCGACTATACCGGCGGCATCACGGGCGAGGTGCTGCATGTCGATGCGGGTGTTCACGTCGAAAGCCCTGTCGCCGCAGCCAAAATGAACGTCAAATCGGAGGAATCATGATGCGCCAGACCATTGACGAAACCAATCAATTGCCCGCAACAGAGCGCCGCGATTTCCTTTATTATGCAACGGCCTCAACCGGCGCGATTGCCGCAGGCGCGGCGGTCTGGCCGTTGATCAATTCGATGAACCCCTCGGCCGACGTGACCGCGTCCGGCACGGTCAGGGTTGATCTTTCCGGCGTCGAACCGGGCCAACGTATTACCGTGAAGTGGCAGGGCCACCCGGTCTTTGTCTGGCGCAGGTCTGAGGCAGCGATCCAGGCTGCACGGGCCGTCGATCTCGACCAGCTTCCCGATCCTGTTGACGAAGCGGGCGAGAATCCGAACACAAGTGGCGAGGAGCCAGCGCTGGATGAGAACCGCGCGGCGGGCGAGGATGGCGAATGGCTGGTCGTTATCGGTGTCTGTACCCATCTCGGCTGTATCCCCTTGGGCCAGGATGGGTCGGCGAATTCGGCGGTTGGTTCTGCCCGTGCCACGGATCGCATTACGACACCTCGGGCCGGATCCGGAAGGGGCCGGCCCCACGCAACCTCGACATCCCACCTTACGATTTGGGCGACGACCTGCAACTCGTTATCGGCACCTGACGTGCTGAACAAGCCAAAACTCAAGAAGGAGACTATGACATGCTCGCCAAGGATATCATGACAACATCGGTGATCTCGGTCCCGCTGGAGGGACAAATCGAGGACGCGGTACGCTTGATGCTCGACCACAATATCAGCGCGCTGCCCGTCGTTGACGCCGAGGGCGACCTCAAGGGACTTGTCAGCGAAGGCGACCTCATGCGGCGTGTCCGCGAAACAGACGGACCACGCCGGTCATGGTGGCTCGAGGTGCTTGGCGGGGCAAGCGAATCCGCACAGGATTTCGTGAAGCTCAAAAGCCACCGGGTCGAAGACGTGATGACAAGGGATGTGGTTTCGGTAGAAGAGGATACGAATGTCGCGGAAATCGCGCGTCTTCTGGAAAAGCACCGGATCAAGCGCGTGCCGGTGGTGAGATCCGACAAAGTGGTCGGCATCGTCAGCCGTGCGAACCTGCTCCACGCCTTGTCGGCGCTTCAGGATGGGGCGCTGCCGGAGCCGTCGGAGGACGACCGCGTGCTGCGTGCGAAGATTGAAGAGGCTCTGAAAGAAGTGCCCGGTGCAGCGGTCAACCTCATCAACTACACGGTGGACAAGGGGAATGTCGCCGTCTGGGGTGTCGCCGACAGCGATTTCGAGGAGAATGCGATCCGGGTTGCCGTCGAAAACGTGCCCGGTGTCAGGATGGTTGAGGTCCATATGGGACGACTGCCGGCCTGGGCTTACGGGATCTGACTCACATTGCGCAGATAAACCCGGCCTGGCAGGACGCCCGCCCGCTTCCATCAAACGCCATTCCCGAAGAGGCCGACGCAATCGAAGGACTGCTGGTACCGAGCTATTCGCGCAAGTGTCAAAAGAGGCTTGCCTGTCTGCACGCGGGACTGATCGGGATGGCACAGACCTGCGTTTATCTGACGTCGCCCTATTTCGGTCCGGGCACCGTGGTCGACCGGGCGCTTCAGGATGCCGCGCGTCGCCGCGTGGACGTCCGTCTGCTGGTGCCTCGCACGAGCGATCCTATGGTCGCTGGCTGGGCGACGCGGGCGGCATATGCGCAGCTTCTCTCGGCGGGCGTGAGGGTCTACGAGTATCTGCCCCGTCCATTGCATGCCAAGACGTCGGTCGTCGATACAGGCTGGTCGATCATCGGGTCAGCTAACCTCGACTACCGAAGCCTGTTCGTCAATCAGGAGCTGGTTCTGGTCGCACATGACCGCGTGCTGGCAGGGCAGTTGCAGGCCCAATATCTGCAAGATCTTTCGGATGCCCGCGAAGTCACTCTTCGGGCTTGGCATTCCCGCGGCTGGCGCGCGCGAGGTTTCGAGGTGATCGGATGGGCCGCGCGGCGGCTGCTGTAACCTATGGCACCGGTCAGCCGATAGCCTGCCGGGATGCAGTAACTCTGTCTGCAATATCGACGCCTTCCTACGGCAGAGCGATACACTTGCTCCTGTACTAACGAAGACCGACAGGTTGTCAATTTCTGTAATGCTTCCGGTCGGGGCGCGTCTATAGAACGAAACCAAACAAAAGGAGGTCCAGATGGACGACCGATCAACTTCTCAGACGCAAGACACAGCACAGCAAAAACAGGGCGGATGTTGCGGTGGCAAGACCGACGCGCAGCCGAAAGCAAATGTCGAACCGCAGGTCGCGGAACCCGCAAAGGCAAAACCGGCCAAATCCGGCTGCTGCTGCGGCTAGGGCCGAGGCAAAGCCACCGCAGGATGGGCGTCTGGCGCTTGGTGCGCCCATCCTGAACCGGCGCCGTCCAGCGGATGTGTTCGCGCTCCGTCCGGATCCACGACAAGAAGGGAGAAAGCCATGATGCCCATTTTCTATTTCACCGCAGTCGCGGTGATCCTTTTCCTGGCCCTGCGCATGACGTGCGGGGCCTGCGTCATGGGCGGGCCTGCCGGGGCAGGGCGTGTGCGTCTGCCGGTTGTGCCGCTTGGTTGGGCGCTGAGCCTGTTCCTGGCGCTGACCTACCTTGTGTGCATCGCATTCGATCTGATCTTTCCCGCCTATGCAATGTATGAAACCTGGTCCGGTCTGCTGCCCGGTTTCGTCTGGCTGACCCCGGTGGGCTTCATCATCGGGCTGGTCGAGAGCTTTCTCTACGGTTGGTACGCCGCGCTGATCTTCGGCGGCCTTTACAACGCCATCGCGGCAAGGGGAACAGCGACGTGATCCCGACCGCACGTCCGAAACTGCGCTTTCTTGGCGCCGCCGGGACGGTGACGGGATCGCGCTATCTGGTCGAGGCCCTGGGGCGGCGCATTCTGGTCGATTGCGGGCTGTTCCAGGGCTTCAAGCAGTTGCGGGCGCGCAATCGCAAACCTTTCCCTGTGCGTGTCAACACCATCGACACTGTGCTGCTCACCCATGCTCATCTGGACCATTCGGGATATCTGCCGACACTGATCCGGGCGGGGTTTCGCGGGCGGGTTCTTTGCACAGAAGCAACGGCAGATCTGTGCGGGCTTATTCTGCCCGACAGCGGCCATATCCAGGAAGAAGAGGCGCGCTTTGCCGCGCGGAGGGGATATTCCAAACACAAGAAGCCAAAACCGCTCTATACGCTCAAGGATGCAAAGGCCGCGCTGGACCGCTTTGATCTTCAACCGTTCGACCGGCGAATAGATTTAGGCGACGGCATCGCGGCCCGTTTCATTCCGGCGGGGCATCTGCTCGGGGCGGCGCAGATCCGGCTTGAGGTCGGCGGCAGGGTTGTCCATTTCAGCGGCGATCTGGGCCATGATCCCGATCCGCTGATGCGACCGCCCCAGCCATTCGGCGGAGCAGATGTTCTGGTCTGCGAGTCCACCTATGGCAACCGGTCCCATCCCGACGTGGACCCAGAAGCCGAACTGGCCCCGATCCTCAAACGCACCTTTGCCCGCGGCGGCACGGTGCTGATCCCGTCCTTTGCCGTCGGACGGGCGCAGGGGCTGATGCTGCACATTGCGCGATTGATGGAGCGCGGCGATATTCCCTATGTCCCGGTGTTCCTCAACAGCCCGATGGCGGTGAATGCGACCGAGATCTATCACCGTCATCACGCCGAGCACCACGTCAGCCGCGAAGACTGCATTGCGATGTTCGAGATCGCCAAGAGGGTAAACACGGTCGAGCAATCCAAGGAGCTGAACACGCGCCAGGGCCCGATGATCATCGTCTCCGCCAGCGGAATGCTGACCGGCGGGCGTATCCTGCACCATCTGGCCAGCTTCGGCGGCGATCGGCGGAACGCGATCTTGCTCTCCGGTTTCCAGGCCGGCGGCACGCGTGGCGCGGCGCTGGCCGGGGGCGCGCGGACATTGCGCATGTTCGGACGGGAGTTCCCGATCGAGGCCGAAGTGGTTCAGCTCCAGTCCTTTTCCGGACATGCCGATGCCGATGAGATCCTGCGCTGGATGTCCGCCGGTCCCGCCCCCGAGATGACCTATCTCACCCATGGGGAACCTGTCACCGCCGACACCCTGCGATTCCGCGTCGAACACGAGCTAGGGCGATCCGTGCGCGTGCCCGAACATCTCGAATCCGTCTACCTGGACAGGCCGCGATGACCGAAACGCTTGCCCTGGTCTCTTCCCGCATCGACACCTACCGGCAGCCGGTCGTCTACATGCATGAAGACTGTCACGTCTGCCGTTCCGAGGGGTTTGCTGCCCAGACACGCATACGAATCGACCTGAAGGACCGCTGGATCATCGCGACCCTGAATGTCGTCCGCCGCGGAGCATGGCTTGCCGTGGACCAGGCGGCATTGTCCGTTTCCGCCTGGGCCGCGCTTGGCGCTGAGATTGGAGACGAAGCCGCTTTCTCGCACCCTGAACCGCCCGCTTCGGCGTCTATGATCCGGGCGAAAGCCTATGGCGAGCGGCTGGACCGGGCCGGGTTCGCGACGATCGTGCGCGACACGCTCGACAGCCGGTTATCGGATCTCGACCTTGCCGCCTTCGTGACCGCCTGCGCCGGCGACAGGCTGAACGAGGCCGAAACCGTGGCGCTGACCCGCGCCATGAAGGAAGCAGGGCAGACGCTCGACTGGGGGCAGCACACTGTCCTCGATAAGCATTGCGTCGGCGGATTGCCGGGCAACCGGACGACACCCATCGTCGTCGCGATCGTCGCGGCGGCGGGGCATCTGATCCCCAAGACGTCGAGCCGTGCGATCACATCGCCTGCCGGAACCGCCGACACCATGGAGGTGATGGCGCCCGTCGCGCTTGACGCCGCCGCGCTGCGCCGGGTGGTCGAAGCCGAGGGCGGTTGCCTCGTCTGGGGTGGCGGGCTCGCCCTCAGTCCTGCCGACGATCATTTTATCCGTGTCGAACGCCCCCTCGATTTCGACTCCACCGGTCAACTCGTAGCGAGCGTACTGTCGAAAAAGGCGGCCGCCGGTGCCACCCATGTTCTGATCGACATGCCGGTCGGACCAACGGCCAAGGTGCGGTCTGCCGGAGCGGCGGAGGCACTCGGGATACGGCTGTCTTCGGTGGGCAAGGCGTTGGGTCTGAACCTGGCGCTACATATCAGCGATGGCGTGGCCCCGGTGGGACGTGGCATGGGCCCGGCGCTGGAGGCGCACGACGTGCTCGCGGTTTTGCGGCGCGCGCCGGATGCACCTGGCGACCTGCGTGCGCGGGCGCTGGATCTGGCCGGACATCTTCTGGACCTCGCACCGCACGCCGTTGCTGGGCGGGGGCGGGACCGCGCGCAGGCGCTTCTCGATAGTGGTGCAGCGGAGGCAAAGTTCATGGCAATTTGCGCGGCACAGGGCGGTTTCCGCAAACCCGGAACCGCAGCGCAGCAGATCGAAATACGCGCCCCTCATGCGGGCCAGTTGACCGCCATCGACAACCGACGCATCGCACGCATCGCCAAGCTGGCCGGGGCCCCGCGTCAGAAGAGCGCCGGCATCCGCCTTCTGGTGCGGATCGGGGATTGGGTGGACAAGGGCCAGCCGCTTTATGAGCTTCATGCCGAGACACCAGGCGAACTGGCCTATGCCCTGGCTTACGCGGAGTCCCAGACCGGGGTGCTGACGCTGTCCGAGGCAGTGTCATGATCCTTGTCGCGTTTCCCGAGATGAGGCCGCTTGCCGAAGACCTGGCACCCGCGCTTGGGGCGGACCTGCTCGCTCTCGACTGGCACCACTTCCCAGATGGCGAAAGCCTGATTTCGCTGCCCGGCGATCTGGACGGGGCCGATGTGGCATTTCTGGCGACTTTGCGCGATCCCGACCGGCTTGCCCTGCCCTTGCGCTTCGCCGCGGCGACGGCGCGCGAGATGGGCGCGCGTCGCGTCGGATTGATCGCGCCTTATCTTGGCTACATGCGGCAGGACCGCCGCTTCGAGCGCGGGCAGGCGGTCAGCGCGCCGCTCTTTGCGCAATTCCTGGGGGAAAGCTTCGATTGGCTGGCGAGTGTCGATCCGCATCTGCACCGCATCGCGCGGCTGCAGGATGTCTTCCCGATGCCTGCCATACGCGCCGTATCCGCCCCGCTGCTTGCGACCTGGATCAGCACGAACCTGCCAGACGCCGTTCTTCTGGGCCCTGACAGCGAAAGCCAGCAATGGGTCGCCGAGGTGGCCCGGCTGGCCGGACGGCCCTATGAGGTCTTGCGCAAGGTGAGATCCGGTGACCGCAGTGTCGATGTCAGTGTGCCCGAAAGCGCGGCGCTGCACGAAGGTACGCCAGTGATCCTCGACGACATCGCATCTTCCGGCGTCACGATGGCACGCGCCGTCGAAAGATTGCTTGCGGCTGGAACCGCCGCGCCTGTCTGCCTGGCTATCCATGCGGTCTTTGCGCACGGCGCTCAGGACGCCATTCTGTCGGCTGGTGCGGCAAGAATCATCACCACCGACACCATACCCCATCCAACGAATGCGATCGGAATTGCCGGTCTATTGGCCGAAGCGATCCTTTCGGTCGTGACAGCCCTTGACCTTCCAGTTGCTGGAACAATTAGGCTGGACCCGAATCCCGCCGAGAGGACAACCGAATGAACGACCAAGTAAGCCATGCTGCACATGAAACCGAATCCAACATTTACGTCTGCCCGATGCACCCTGAGGTACGGCAGAACGGTCCGGGCGATTGCCCGAAATGCGGGATGCATCTTGTGCCCGAGGCGGAGCTCGACAACCATGCCGGGCATGATCACCACGGTCATGACCATCACGCTGGTGCCGCCCCGGCGGACGGCAGATATGATACCGTCCCGGAGGGCTATGACGGCGCTGTCTACACCTGTCCGATGCACCCGCAGGTTCGCCAGGTCGAGCACGGCTCCTGCCCGATCTGCGGAATGGGGTTGGAGCTTGAGTCCGGGGTCCCGATGGACGACGGCCCGAACCCCGAACTGGTGGATTTCACCCGGCGTTTCTGGGTTGGCACGGTACTGACCATTCCGCTTCTGATCCTCACCATGGGTCCCTATCTCGGCTTTCCGGGAGTGCGCGAGATTTTCGGCGAGCGCGCAACCCTCTGGATCGAGTTGGTTTTCGGGACCCCGGTGGTTCTTTGGTGCGGCTGGCCGTTTCTGGTTCGGGGCTGGAATTCGTTCCGGACGATGAATCTCAACATGTTCTCCCTCATCGGTATGGGGGTAATCGCGGCCTGGCTCTTCAGCGTCGTCGCCGTTCTGGCACCCGGCATATTCCCGGACGGATTTCGCGACGCCGAAGGTCATGTCGGCGTCTATTTCGAGGCGGCGGCGGTGATCGTGACGCTCGTGCTGCTTGGCCAG
The DNA here is from genome assembly GCF_053628575.1 of Roseovarius sp. MBR-51. Taxonomy (NCBI): domain Bacteria; kingdom Pseudomonadati; phylum Pseudomonadota; class Alphaproteobacteria; order Rhodobacterales; family Roseobacteraceae; genus Roseovarius; species Roseovarius sp. MBR-51. The sequence goes on along the minus strand of NZ_JBRJGQ010000010.1, from coordinate 113,959 downwards.
GTGATGGAATTGCGCGCCCGTGAAGGCACCGGCAAGGCGATCCGCGCGCTTCTCGACATGGCGGCCAAGACCGCGAGGGTCATCCGAGACGACGGGTCCGAAGAGGAGATACCGCTGGAGGACGTACAGGTCGGGGACCGGCTGCGCGTGCGTCCCGGTGACAAGGTGCCGGTCGATGGCGTTGTGCTGGACGGCCGGTCCTCGGTCGATGAAAGCATGATCTCAGGTGAACCTGTGCCGGTGGAGAAGACCGAGGGCGACCCGCTGACCGGCGCGACGATCAATGGCACCGGTTCTCTGGTGATGGAGGCGACGCGTGTCGGGTCCGACACGATGCTCGCGCAGATCGTCGAGATGGTGTCGAACGCGCAACGCTCGCGCGCACCGATCCAGAAGTATGCCGACAAGGTGGCGGGATATTTCGTTCCGGCCGTGATCGGTATCGCGGTCCTGTCCTTCATCGCGTGGGCGGTCTGGGGGCCATCCCCGGCGCTGTCCTACGCATTGATCTCGGCTGTCGCCGTGTTGATCATCGCCTGTCCCTGTGCGCTCGGCCTCGCCACGCCGATGTCGATCATGACGGCAACGGGGCGGGGGGCCCAGGCCGGGGTGCTGATCAAGAACGCCGAGGCGCTGGAGCGGTTCGAGAAGGTCGATACCCTGATCGTCGACAAGACCGGCACGTTGACGATGGGCAAGCCGCAGCTTGTCGCCGTCCTGCCGCAACCCGGTCACGACGAGGCCGAGGTCCTGCGTCTCGCCGCATCGCTGGAGCGCGGATCGGAACACCCCCTCGCTGAGGCCATCGTGCGCGGCGCGGAAGAACGCGATGTGAAGATGGCGGACGCGGACGACTTCGAGGCGGTCACAGGAAAGGGCGTGAAGGGCGTCGTGGGCGGCAAGGTGGTCGCATTGGGCAACCTGGCGATGATCCGGGACCTTGGCCTTGAGGCCGGCGACCTGACCGCCAAGGCAAATGCCCGTCGCGACGAGGGCGAGACGGTGATGTTCGTGGTGCTGGATGGCGAGATCGCGGGTCTCGTCGCTGTCGCCGATCCGGTGAAGGAGACCACGCCCGCCGCCATCAAGGACCTGCATGCACTGGGGTTCCGCGTCATCATGGCCACCGGTGACAACGAGCGCACGGCCAAGGCGATCGGCGCACGTCTCGGCATTGACGAGATCCGGGCCGACGTGCTGCCCGAGGACAAGGCGCGGATCATCAAGGAATTGCAGCAGCAGGGCCGCAAGGTGGCGATGGCCGGCGATGGCGTCAACGACGCGCCGGCCCTGGCCCAGGCCGATGTCGGCATCGCCATGGGCACCGGGGCCGATGTGGCCATCGAAAGCGCGGGCATCACGCTGGTCAAGGGCAACCTCGACGGTATCGTGCGCGCACGGCGGCTCGCACGGGCCACCATGCGTAATATCCGGCAGAACCTGTTCTTCGCACTGATCTACAACGCCTCTGGCGTGCCTGTCGCGGCGGGGGTGCTGTTTCCGTTCTTCGGCATCCTCATCAGCCCGATGTTTGCCGCCTTCGCCATGAGCGCCTCGTCGATATCGGTGGTGCTCAATTCGCTGCGCCTTCGCGGCGCAAAGATCTAGAAAGGAAGCCACAACGTGACCCATCAACCTGATCCATCACATGTTAATCAAAGTCAATCGGAGCATGCCCCCCGCCCGCCCTCATTCTGGCGATCACGCGCCGGCATCTATCTGATCGTTGCGCTGGCAGTTGGCGTCCTTCTCCTGGGTTACGACCACCGGGTGCACATCCTGAGCAGCGGATTGCTGATCTGGCTGCCATTGCTGCTTTGCGTCGGAATGCACTTCTTCATGCACGGCGGTCATGGAGGCCACGACGGGCACGGAAAGGGAGACGACCAGTAATGACCGATGCAGGTGCTTCCTATGGACTCTGGCTGCTGGTATTTATCAATTCGGGGGTGTTCATCATTTTCGCCTTCAGTTTCTTCAAGCCGCAGACAAAACGCGACTGGCGCAGTTTTGGAGCGTTCAGCGCTTTTGTCGTAGCTCTCTTCACCGAGATGTACGGGTTCCCGTTGACCATCTTCTTTCTTTCCGGCTGGCTGCAATCGACCTGGCCGGAGGTAGACTGGTTCGCCCACGACAGCGGACATCTCCCCGAAATGATGTTCGGCTGGCAATCGAACCCGCATTTCGGGCCGTTCCACCTCCTGAGCTTCGTCTTTATCGGCGGCGGCTTCTGGCTCATATCCGTGGCATGGCACCATCTGTGGAATGCGCAGCGTCAGGGGTTGCTTGCGACGACAGGCCCCTATGCCCGCATTCGCCATCCTCAATATGTGGGGTTCGTTCTGATCATGCTTGGTTTTCTCGTGCAATGGCCGACCCTCCTGACGCTGGCCATGTTTCCGGTACTGGTCTGGATGTACGCACGGCTGGCCCGCGGCGAGGAGAAGGACAGCCGAGAACGGTTCGGCGCTGGCTGGGACAGGTATGCCAGCCGGGTTCCCGCTTTCATACCAAACGTTAACACTCTGCAGAATGTTGAACGCTGATTGGAAGCGAAAGCCGATCTGATGTGTTATTTGCGTGCCTAAAACATCTTTGGAAGACTGCAAACATACGGTATCTGAAACCATGATGAAAAAACCCGCCCTTCTGCGGCACGTACTAATCATAGGAAGGTCCGTGCTGACGGGATACCTGCTGCTTGCTTCGCGTGCCGAGTGGTCGGAGATGCACCGCTACAACCGAGCGCTGGGGGATCTTTCACTGCTGCTCATCGTTGCTGCAATGGCGATTGGGCCGCTCGCACGCTTGTCGTCTGCGCCCTTTTTACGGAAGCTCATGCCGTACCGACGCGAGCTCGGTATTTATGCGGTTCTGGCGGCGACGGTGCATACCATCATCATACTGATCGGCTGGGTCGAGCTTGATTTTGCACGGCTGTTCGGTTTTGAGTTTCACCCCCAGCTGCAACGCTACGTGATGCTTCAGCACGGGTTTGCGCTGGCCAATGTGGTTGGGATCGCGGCACTGCTCTACGGCTTTGTGCTTGCCGGTACGTCGAATAATTTCAGCCAAAGGGTACTTGGCACGTCCGTGTGGAAATACATCCAGCAGGGCGCTTATGTTCTGTGGTGGCTGGCAGTGCTGCACACGGCCTATTTCTTGTTCTTTCATTTTCTTGATTTTCACCGCCAAATGCCTGAGCCGAACTGGGCGCGATGGCCGTTCGTTGCCCTTGTGGCGTCAGTTATCGCTCTGCAAGGGGCCGCCGTTGTAGTCACATGGCGTTCGCAAACTTCCCGGCGGATCTACGGCGCACCCTCGCAACGGGAGTAGTCGCGATTTCATCAGACGCCCAGGGTCGGGACTTCTGGCGGCCTGAAACCTATCGGGTGGGCATGCGCAGAGGCGTAACGACCTAAAAAGCAACCAAGGCAGATCGAAATGCAGAAACACAATAAAAACCACGATGGGAACGACGGCTACCGTGAAGGCTCGATCACCCTTGGCGGAGCTGTTGCCATGGGCACGGGCGTGATGATCGGTGCGGGCATCTTTGCCCTGACCGGACAAATCGCCCAGCTGGCTGGACCACTATTTCCACTCGCGTTCATCGCTGGTGCCATCGTGACCAGCTTCAGCGCTTACAGCTACATCAAGATGTCGAACGCCTGGCCCTCGGCAGGGGGCATCGCGATGATCCTTCAGAAATGCTATGGATCGGGGGCGGTCGCGGCGGGAGCGGCGCTTTTGATGGCGCTCAGCATGGTGATCGCGGAAAGCCTCGTCGCACGGACATTCGCCACTTATGTCTTGCGGCCTTTCGACATCACGGGCGGGCCACTTGTGCCCGTTCTGGCGGTTGCCGTGATCGTGTTCGCATTCTTGGTCAACATCGCAGGAAACCGCTCCGTCGGGCTATTCTCTCTAATCATGGCGGCGATCAAGATCGGGGGCATCGCGCTGTTCGGTATCGCAGCACTCTGGTCAAGCGGGTTTCAGTTCGCAGCCGCGTCAGAAACGGCCGAGACCTTTGGAGTGACAGGCTTCATCGCGTCTGTTGCGCTGGCGATCCTTGCCTTCAAGGGCTTTACCACGATCACCAACAGCGGCGGCGAAATCACCGATCCCCACCGCAATGTGGGCCGCACTATCATGCTGTCCATCGCGATCTGCGTGGTGGTCTACCTGCTTGTGGCCTTTGGCGTGGGCGCGAGCCTGACAATCGACGAAATCATCGCCGCGCGCGACTATTCGCTGGCCCAGGCGGCTGAGCCCGCACTCGGGCAGGTCGGCTTTTACTTGACGGTCGTGTTGGCGGCCGTGGCCACGGCATCCGGCGTGCTGGCCAGCGTTTTCGCAGTGTCGCGGATGCTGACCATGCTGACGGAGATGAAAATGATCCCGCACAGCCATTTTGGCATGTCCGGGGCTGTCCAGCGGCATATGCTGGTCTATACAGTCGTTATCGCCTCGACGCTGGCCGTGCTCTTTGATTTGGGACGGATCGCATCCCTTGGTGCCTTCTTTTACCTCGTCATGGACATGATCATACATTGGGGCGTGTTCCGCTATCGTCGAACCGAAGTTGGCGCCTCCAGTATCGTGCTTTTGTCTGCGCTTTCTCTCGATGCAATTGTATTGGCAGCTTTCACCGTAATGAAGCTTCAAAGTGATCCAATGATCGTTCTGTATGCGGCTGTCGGAATGATCGCTGTCTTCGCTTTCGAGCGCGTTTACTTGTCGCGATGGTTGGCACCTCAGGCCGCGCATTCCCACGGTGAATAGCCAGCCATCATCTAGCCCTGAAGGTATGCGATGCCTTGTGCACCGATTGCGATCAATCCGACCGACAGGGCAAACGCAAACAAGGCGAGCAGCATCAAGCCCGCTTTTATTGGCAAGCGACGAACAGTCGGTCCAAGAAATTCCGACTGCCCGAAAGCTGAAACATATAGCGGCAGCGCGCTGATCATTGTCGCATAAAGATAAACTCCGGAGATGTTCTCAAAAAACGCCGAACGCGCAAGGGTTGGGGCAACGACCGACAACGCGGTTGCACGACTGCCCCCGAATGACTCGAACCAGTCGGCAGACAAAACGTAGATCAATGCGTGGAGGCTTGGAAAGAGAATGGCTCTGAGCAAGATATCCACCAGCACGAAAAACGCCGTATCTCGGCGGGCGACCTTTGGTTTCTGTATCACCGCGAAAAGAAAAAAACTGACATAGTTTACGGCAAAAACTACGGGCAGACCGTTGGTCGTAACTTGCCTCAGAAAGCGGGCCAGCGATGGCCCGCCGGCGGCAAGAGCCGCTGCAAAGCCCGGCGAAAGCAAGATATAAAGGCAGAGGACCGGCAGTAACGCTGCGAGGCTGAATGCCAAGACAATGCTCACAAACTGAATACCGGGCATGTCGACGGAGAAAAACCTCTGCATGTAAGAACGTTGGCACATATACGGCTTGAGATCGAGGATGTTGAACCTGCGTTTGGGAACCAAGCATTCGCTCCAGGTCTTTGGGACGAATGAAATTTAAGTTTCGAAATCTCCTGAACCGCGTTCCATGTCTCAACTGCAGGCCGAGCGACATAACAAATGGTAGGTTACTGCCGGACCTAGTTGCGGAAATGTTGATAGCATTGGAAAGTAGCTTTTCTGCATGTCTTACGCTGGCGGTGATTTTCAGAACGGAATATTCCTATCCGAGTGGGCGGACTCCTTTCAGGGTCTATTGCAATCTGCGCGGAGATCGCGGCCATCGTGCCGCTTCCATGCAAAAGCCCATCATGGCTGCCGACCCAGATGCAAAAGTTTCGTGCGATCTGACTGCACCTATCGTCGGCGTCGACAGCACTCTGGATGAAACTGCATTGGCCGCAGCGATCAGCGGCGCGGGCTATGGCGCCGAGAAACTGGCTGAAGTTCGGTAGCACAAGACGCGTCAGCAACGCTCCGGCGAGCGGGAGCGAGGTATTGGCTGTTCATATGTTTCTGATATGCAACATTTTCTGGCTGCAGTGGCCGTATCCCGCCTGTTTCACAAAAAAGCGACAAACCTTCCCGCGCAGGACGGATTGACAGAATTGCTTCGGTATCCGATGTCTTGGACATGAGCTTTCGAGTTGTCATATCAAGCTGGATCAAGGCGTTTACGTGCATTGCGTTTGCGTTGGCCTTGGTGTTTTCACCACCTTCTGCCGCTCACGCGGCGTCCGGCATGCATGACGGACATCAAGCCAAGTCTGTTAGTATCGTTGGTGCTGCCGAGACCCATGACACTGGAAGCGATGCGCATCACGCGCATACGAAGCTTAAGGTCACAAGCGACATCGACATCGCAGCGTCCGACAAGGATGGCAAAGAGAAGCAATCCCAAGAGTGTTGCAACGGTATCTGTATTTCTGTCGTCTTCATCGAAGACACCAAGATCAGAGCAGAGCCGGTTGGTACAAGTGAATATGTCATTCTGGACGGTCAAACGTATTCGGTAGAAACAGCAGGGTTTCTGCGGCCCCCTCGATTCCTGATCTGAACCGGCACCCAAGTCGGGTGTGAGCCTTGCGCAAATTCTGCGTGAGACAATGTTCATCAATCAGGTCACGTTCATGAAAATTCATCTACTTATGGGGGCTTCGGCCCTCGGGCTTGGCGCATGCGCCTATGAGCCCACCCCGTTGCCGTCCGTCGCGACCCAACAGGCCGTCATCAACACGGCAGTTTCATCGCCGATCAGCTATCAGGACCCGTTGGCGGGCTACACCTATCGCGGCCCTACAGGTCCCCGCGACTGGCGTTCCGTCAATCAAGAACAGACGGAGGGCAACTGATGCGGGTATCGAAGTTTCCGCTGGTTTTCGGCTTTCCGCTAATCTTGGGTGCCTGTGCTACAGCTGTACCAGGCATCTACACGGAACCAAAAGCTGGCTTCGCCAATATTTCCAGCCAGGTCACACCAGCCATTGGCAAACGGACAGCCTTCGCCGAAACCCAGGCCGAAAACGAGGCACTGAAAAAGCAGGTGCACGCAATGGTGCATCGCAAGACCATTTCGGCGGACACCGCCGTTCAGGTCGCGCTTCTGAACAACAAGGGGTTGCAGGCGTCCTATGCGAACGTTGGCCTATCGGCCGCAGAGGCCTGGCAGCAATCGACGCCGGAAAACCCGATCGTCGCAATCGGTATACTGGGCATCGGTGCGCCCGAACTGGGTGCCTACAGGGCGATCGAAGGACTGATCCGGTCGAACGTGCTCGATGCCACCACTCGCAAGCAGCGTACGGCCATTGCAGACGCAAACTTCCGGCAGGCTCAACTGAGCGCCGTGAACGACACACTCGCACTGGCCAATCAGACGCGGAAGGCATGGGTCGATGCCGTAGCCGCCTTCGAGGCCGTGAGCTATCTGCGCCGTGCGAAAGCGACGTCTGACGCCGGATCGGAATTAGCGATGAGACTGGGCGAGACCGGCGCGCTTAACACAGCCGGGCAGGCCCGTGAACAGGCATTCAATGCCGAACTCGCCGGACAACTTGCCCAGGCACGCTTGAATGCTACCCGGTCCAAAGAGCAGCTGACCAGGCTCATGGGGCTGTGGGGCACCGAAGTCGACTATTATGTGCCCGATGCCCTTCCTGCGCTGCCGCGTTCCGTCGGCCGTGTGACTGACATCGAAGCGAAAGCATTGCGAAATCGGGTTGATCTGCGCGTTGCCAAACTTGGCCTGGAAGCACAGGCCAAAGCGTTTGGTCTGACTGATCAGACTCGCATTATCAGCGATCTCGAATTCATTGCCGGGTTCGAAGCGGAGCGGGAAATTGAGGACGGAGAAACGGAGACCGTGACCACCCCTCAGGTGGAGGTGGAGTTCGCAATCCCGATCTACGACACCGGGAAGGCACGGATGCGCAAGGCGGAATTGTCGTACCTGCAAGCAGCCAACGTGCTGGCAGAAAGAGCCGTCAACGTCCGGTCCGAAGCGCGTGGTGCTGAAGCCTCCTATCACGCCGCGTATAAGATCGCCCGCCACTATCGCGACGTTCTGGTGCCGCTACGCACGACCGTCGAAGAAGAGGGTCTGCTGTCCTATAACGGCATGATCACCAACACTTTCGAGCTGCTGACAGACGTGCGCGAGAAACTGGGCGCATCACTGGAAGCGGCAAACGCAAAACGCGAATTCTACATGGCACAGGCTGATCTGACCGCTGCGATCTATGGCGGCGGCGAAGGCGGTGGCGGTGCTGGTGGAGAAGGCGCGACACTTGCCGCCGGTGGCGGCGCAGGACACTGAAAGGAACTGACATGCTAAATAGACGTCAATTACTCGGAGCCGGCGCGGCAGGTGCAACGCTGGTCTCTTCGAAAGCCTGGGGTCAAACCCTGAACATGGGCCTGCCCGAAGCTGCCCAAATGGATAGCGCAGCAACGGCGATCACGGCGCGTCCCAATTCCGGGCCGGACTACACACCTGTGGTCACATTGAACGGGTGGACCCTGCCGCACCGGATGAACAACGGGGTGAAAGAGTTCCACCTCGTGGCCGAACCGGTAGAACGCGAGCTTGCCGACGGCATGATTGCGCATTTGTGGGGCTACAACGGCCAATCCACCGGCCCGACGATCGAAGCTGTCGAAGGCGACCGGGTGCGCATCTACGTCACCAATAAGCTGCCGGAAGGCACAACGGTGCACTGGCACGGACTCATTCTTCCCTCAGGCATGGATGGGGTCTCCGGGTTGAGCCATCCAAGCATCCCGCCGGGCAAAACCTTCGTCTACGAATTCGACTTGGTGAAGTCCGGAACGTTCATGTACCACCCCCACGGCGACGAAATGGCGCAGATGGCGATGGGGATGATGGGCATGTTCGTGGTCCATCCCAGGGATCCGGCCTTCATGCCGGTGGATCGCGATTTCCTGATTATGCTGAATGCTTTCGACATCGATCCGGGGACATATGTACCCCGCATCATGACGATGACGGATTTCAACCTTTGGACCTGGAACAGCCGGATCTTCCCCGACATCGATCCGCTGGTCGTGAACAAGGGCGACCGGGTGCGAGTACGGGTTGGGAACCTTACGATGACGAACCACCCGATCCATATGCACGGCTATGACTTCAAGGTCACCTGCACGGATGGCGGCTGGGTGCCGCCTGAAGCACAGTGGCCGGAGGTCAGCATCGACATTCCCGTAGGTGCGATGCGCGCCTACGAATTCGTCGCCGATCATCTGGGAGATTGGGCGATCCATTGCCACAAATCGCACCATACGATGAACGCCATGGGCCATGACGTGCCGACGTTCATCGGGGTGAACAAGAAGCCGCTGACCCAGAAGATCCGTCAATTCCAGCCTGAATACATGCCGATGGGCATGTCCGGCATGGGGGACATGGCAAAAATGGAAATGCCGCTACCCGACAATACCATCCCGATGATGACGGGTTGGGGCCCGTACGGACCCATCGAGATGGGCGGCATGTTTTCGGTCGTGAAGGTGCGGGACGGCATCGACGCGGACGATTACTCCGATCCCGGCTGGTACGAGAACCCTCCGGGCGAGATGGCCTACGAATGGACTGGCGAATTACCCGACTTTGCCTCCAACAACAGCCCCAAGACCATTCTCACACCGAAACCAACCTCGAAGGGCTGAGCGGCCCTTCGTCATCTCCAACCGAACCAACCTACAGGACAATAAAATGAAAAATCTTCTTTTGACGACAAGCTTCGCGATCGCGCTATCAGCACCGGCCTTTGCTGCAGGTACACACGACGGCGGACATGGGGAGACCAAGCCAGCCGCAATGATGGTCGGCATGCCGGGTGACGCCGCCAAGGTTGACCGCACAATCGACGTCACTTTGCTCGAAAACGATGAGGGCCAGATGCTGATCGAGAGTGAGCCGATGGATATCAAGGAGGGCGAAACCATCCGCTTCAACATCACCAACAAGGGTGAGCTGGAGCATGAATTCGTCCTCGACACGGTAGAGCGTAATGCCGAGCATAAGATCGAAATGGCCAAGATGGACATGGAACATGACGATCCGAACCGTATCCGTCTCGATGCGGGCGCTTCGGGCGAGGTTGTCTGGACTTTCGCAAATTCTGGCACATTCGAAGCGGCATGCTTGATCGCCGGCCACTACGAATCCGGCATGCACCGTGAGGTCGCAGTAGGTGAGCAGATGGCTCAGGCTGACGTGGAATACACGAGCGGCACCATCAAGAAAATCGACGCCAAGGCCGGCAAGGTTACAATCATCCACGGGCCGTTGGTCACGCTCGACATGCCCGCCATGACCATGGTGTTTCGCGCGGACGAGACGATGATCGCGAACATGTCGGAAGGTCAGGACATCGAATTCGTCGCTGACCGGGTCAAGGGCAAACTCACTGTCACACAGATCAAGTGATGAAAATCCATGGGGCCAGGGCAAACGCCTTGGCCCCATCGCTTTGAGGCTTGGCCCGAGCAAGCAAGAAGATCCCAAAAAATCAAGCGCTACGGAGGTAGCCGAGCATGACGAATTTCCTGAGAACCTGCACCATCGCTGTCACTGTACCCTAATTAATCAGAATCCGGCCTGAAATTGTCCGGCGATATCAATGGCATTTTGTACCCTTAATTTTCGCATTGTACCGTTAATTGCAATACTGCACCCTTAATTACCAGACGGTTGAAACTGTGGATAACCTAACCGCTTCGTGTAGCGCGCCAACAGATATTGCCCTTCTAGGAAGCGTAAAACGTTTAGTGTCGGCCTGCAGCACGGGCTGTGGAAATATTGTAATTAGGGGTACAATCTCGCCCCAAATCGCCCTGAATCCACAGAATCTGATTAATTAGGGTACAGTGACACCTGTCGGGAAAATCACCAGTGTCGCGGCCGAAACCGGGGCCGATCTGGTCGTCGTCGGGCATCACCAGCAAGGCCTCTGGACCCGCTGGATGAGCCGGTCAGTGGCTGCCGGACTGAGCGACGCACTGGGATGCAGCCTGCTTCTGGCGCAAAAGGTCGTCAAGGAATCTGAGCGTTCCACAAGGGCTGAGCAAGTATAGCCAAGAGGCGGTTACGCCGCCCCGACTGTCAGCGCAGGAAGTCGCGGAACCGGCGCAGGGCGAAAGCGAACATCACCGACCCGATCAGCATCAACGCCACAAGCTGCGGCCAGACCACCGACAGCCCGGCTCCGCGAAACAACACCCCCTGTGCCAGCGCAATGAAATGCGTGTTGGGGGCCGCCAGCATGATGTATTGCACGGCTTGGGGCATCGACTCGCGCGGGGTGACGCCGCCCGACAGGATATCGAGCGGCAACAGCACCAGCAAAAGCAGCATGGCAAACTGCGGCATAGAACCGGCAATGGTGGCCAGCAGGATCCCCATCGAGGTGGTCGCGAAGAGGTGCAACGCCGCGCCCACAAGATAGAGCGCGACCGATCCCTCGATCGGGATGCCCATCCCCGCCTGAACCACCAGGGTAAGCGAAATCGCCGTCGCCACCAGCACAACGCTGCCCATGCTGAGCACCTTGCTCGTCATGATCTCGGCGGCGGTCACGGGCATGACCAGCAGATGCTCCAGCGTGCCGTGGTCGCGCTCGCGGATCAGGGCGGCGCCCGACAGGATGATGGACAGCATCGTCACCGTACTGATGACCGAGGTCACGGCCCCGAACCAGGCCGGGTCGAGCGAGGGGTTGAAACGGGCCCGAACGGCAAGGTCAACCGGCATATCGGTCGGGGCGGCATCGCGTTCCAGCCATCCGGCAATCTCCTGATTGATGATGGCGCTGATACTGCCCGCCCCGGTAAAGGCCTGGCTGACCCGCGTCGCATCGACATTGAGCTGCAACTCGGGCCGGTTCCCGGCCAGCAGGTCGCGCTGGAACTCGGGCGGGATCACCAGCGAGAACGTGTCGATCCCGGCATCCATCCGCGCATCCATTTGCGCGATATCGATCTGGGTCGGCGGCACGAAATAGGGTGGCAGGAACGCATCGGCGACGCGCCGCGACAGGGCCGAGGCGTCCTCGTCCACGATCCCGATCGTGGCGCGGTTGAGCGATTCGGGGATGGCGGTCGCGCTCACATAGACATCGAGCGTGAAGGCATAGGCGACCAGCACCATCAGAAGCGGATCGCGCAACAGTCCGCGAATTTCCTTCAGCGACAGTTGCAGAACATGCCAAAGCCGCATCGTTTATTTCTCCTGTTTGCGCACGAAGATGGCACCCAGCACCATCACCACGGGCACAAGCGCGAGCATCGGCAGGAAAGACCCGCCCAGATCATCGAATCCCAGTGCCTTTGAAAAGGCCCCGCGGGAGATGGTGACGAAATGGCTGGTGGGATAGATTTCACCGATCACCCGGCCCATGCCCTCCATTGACGCAACCGGATCGATGATGCCGCCATATTGCATTGCCGGGATAAGCGTTGCCAGAAAGGTAAAGAACAGGGCCGTGACCTGGCTTTGGGTGAAGGCGGAAATAAGCAGGCCCAGCCCGGTGGCCAGCACGACATAGATCAGCGCCCCAAGCGAAAGTGCCAGCAGGCTGCCCTTGACCGGCACCCCGAAGACCACCACCGCCAGCGCCAGCAGCAAAAGGTAATTCATGAAACCCAGCACGACATAGGGCACCTGTTTGCCCAGCAGGAATTCCAGCCGTCGCGCCGGGGTGACATAAAGATTGACGATCGACCCCGTTTCCTTTTCGCGGGCCACGGACAGGACGGCCAGTGTGGCGGGGATCAGCATCAGCAGCAGCGGGATCATCGCGGGCACCATGGCCGCCAGGCTCTCGACATCGGGGTTGTAGCGGTAGCGCACCTCAAGCGTGAAGTTTCCCGTCACCGCCTCATCGCCAAAGACCTGCCGCATCTGCCCGGTCAGCCAGTGGGCGTGCATCCCCTGGATATACCCGCGCACCGTATCGGCACGCATCGGCATGGCCCCGTCGAACCACGCGCCAATGGCGACGGGGCGGCCGCGTTCAAGATCCGCGGCGAACCCCGGCGGAATTTCCAACGCCAGGCTGATTTCACCCGCACGCATCCGGTAATCCAGATCGGCGTGATCGACAAGCGGCGGTTCCTCGTCAAAGTAACGCGACCCGGCCAGGTCGTTGATATAGGATTGGCTGAGGATGCTCTGATCGAAATCGAGCGCCGCGAATTTGAGGTTTTCGACATCCATGGAAACGCCATAGCCCAGCACGATCATCAGGATCACGCTGCCAAGGCTGGCAAGCGTAAGGCGGATCGGATCGCGGCGCAACTCCAACGACTCGCGCCATGAAAAGCTCAGCAGCCGCGCCAGGCTGAACCGCCCGCGCCGCCGCCGGGCGGAAGTGGCAGGCCCGGCGGAAAGCCCTTCTTTCGTCTCGAGCGCGGGCGGAGTATCCTGATCCTGCGCGCGCTTCAGATGATGGACGAAGGCATCGTCCAGCGTCTCTGCGCCCGCCTCTTCGCGGATCGCCTCGGGCGTGTCGCTGACAAGCACGCGGCCCTGGTGCATCAGCGAAATCCTGTCGCAGCGCGTGGCCTCGGCCATGTAATGGGTGGAGATGAAGATCGTTACGCCGTCGTTCCGGGACAGATCGATCAGCGATTGCCAGAAGATATCGCGCGCCACCGGGTCCACCCCCGATGTCGGCTCATCCAGAATCAGGATGTCGGGCCGGTGGATCAGCGCAACCGCCAGCGACAGGCGCTGACGAATACCCAGCGGCAGGCGCATCGGCAGGCTGTCGAGCACCTCTTCAAGGTCGAACCGTGCCGCGAGTTCCGCGATCCGTGGCCTGATCTCGGCTGGCATCATGTCGAAAAGCCGCCCGTGCAGATCAAGGTTCTGCCGAACCGTCAGCTCGGAATAAAGCGAGAAGGATTGCGTCATGTAGCCGATGCGCGTGCGCGTGGCCATGTCATGGGCATCGACCTTGCGACCGTAAATCTTCGTGGTGCCATCGCTCGGGTCCAGAAGCCCGGTCAGCGCCTTCATGGTGGTGGTCTTGCCGCAGCCGTTGGAGCCCAGAAAGCCGAAGATCTCGCCGCGCTTGATGCGAAAGCTCACCTTGTCGACAGCGGTGAAATCGCCAAACCGCACGGTAAGGTTCTCGGCCTCGATGACGTTTTCCCCGTCGGATGCGGGATCACGCGGCGGTATGCTCAGGTCCTTGTGGCGGCTGCGTTTTTCCTCGGGCAGAAGTGCGATGAAGGCCGCATCCAGATCAGCAGCACCGGTGCGTTCCAGGATTTCGTCGGGGCTGCCGGTCGCCAGAACCTTGCCCGCGTCCATCGCCACTAAATGATCGAAACGCGCGGCCTCTTCCATGTAGGCGCTTGATACCAGCAGGCTCATGTTCGGGCGATCAGCGCGGATGCGGTCGATCAGGGCCCAGAATTCGCGCCGCGACAGCGGATCGACGCCCGTGGTCGGCTCATCGAGAACCAGAAGGTCGGGGTCGTGGACCAGCGCGCAGCACAGGCCCAGCTTCTGCTTCATCCCGCCCGAAAGCTTGGCCGCCGCGCGGTCGGCAAACGGGGCGAGACCGGTCGCCTTGAGCAGTTCGTCGATCCGCTGCGCGCGTTCCTGCGCGCCCTCGCCAAAAAGGCGCCCGAAAAAATCGACATTTTCGCGGACCGAAAGCGTCGGGTAAAGGTTCCGCCCCAGCCCCTGCGGCATATAGGCAATGCGCGGGGCGATGCGCGCGCGATGCCCGGCGCGGGCCATGTCGCCCCCCAGCACCTCGAGCCGCCCTGTCTGCATCCGACGCGCCCCGACGATCAGCGCCAGAAGGCTCGACTTTCCCACGCCGTCCGGCCCAATGACGCCGACGGAACGGCCTGACGGCAGGTCGATCGAAACATCGTCCACGGCCAGGGTATTGCCATAGCGGAGCGAGAGCCCCTCGGCACGCACCGCAGGCATGGAATCGGTCATTCCAGCACCTTGCCCTGTGCCTCGGCCGGCCAGGGCGCGGTCGGATCAAGCCGCACCCAGGCGACGCCGGGAAGCCCGGTCTTGACCTGATCGAGGTGCTTTTGAAGGAGCTCCGGCGCGATCCTGGCCCGAACCCTGAACATCAGCTTCTCGCGCTCAACCTCTGTCTCGACCGTCTTGGGCGTGAACTGCGCCACGTCCGACACGAAGGAAACGCTGGCAGGGATAATGATGCCCGGTGCCGCATCCAGCAGCAGGCGCACCTCGGTTCCCAGCCCGATACGCCCTGCATCTGCCGTCGGAAGGAAAAACGTCATGTAAACGTCGTTGAGGTCCACCATGTTGACGACGCGCCCGCCGGCACCCACGACTTCGCCCGCGCGCGCGACGATATATTGCACCCGCCCGGCACGCGGCGCTTTCAATGTGCTGTCCTCGATCTGGACGTCGATCGCCTCGATCATCGCCTGGGCCGCGGTCACTGCGGCCTCGGCCCCAATCACCGAAGCTTTCGCCGATGCTACCCCCGCCCGTGCCGCCGCAAGCGATGCCTCTGCAGAGGCAACCGCCGCCGCAGCGCCAAAGGCGTTGGCCCGGTCGATCTCGAATTGCCGTTCGGATGTGATGCTGTTCTGCGTCAGAGACTCGGAGCGCTCATACTGGCGCCGCGCGACATCCTCCTCCGCGCGGCGCTGTTCCAGAAGGGCCTCGGCCGCGCGTACTTCGGCCGCGCGCTGTTCGACAAGCAGCGTGGCGTTTTCCACGGCGATTTCAGCGCGGCGCAGTTCCGCCACCATCTGGTTGCGATTGGCCTGCAATTGCCGCGTGTCGAGCGTGGCCAGAGGCGCACCTGCCGTCACGAGCCCTCCTTCGTTCACAAGCACCGTGTCAATTCGCCCGGGCAGCTTGGCCGCAACGTCGATTTCGACCGCTTCGATCCGCCCGTTGCCGCGCGCAAATCCTTCCGCGTCCGTATCGGATAGGGTGCTTTGCCAGATCAAAAAGCCGGATACGGCGACAGCGATGACGATCGCGGCCATGATAACGGGTCTGTTTTTTGCCACTGGATACTCGCTTGTTGTGATGATTCGGGCGTGTTTTTTATTCTTGCGACGCGCCTGAACCCTAAATCATCCGCATGCGGTTTCACAACCGGATTGAACGTCGTATCCGTTACAGAACGATGTTGTCCACCCGTCCGAGCCGGCCCCGGGCAAAGTCACAGGACAGGCCCAGAATGCCGAGCACGGTTTCGATTTCCGCCGAGTTTCTGGGCGCATAGACCATGACAGCCGTGGGCGGGATCATGCCCGCCGCAGCCATCGGATGTGGCTCTGCCCAGCCAAGATCGACGATCTTCGGCACCGCATCCTCTGGCAGCATCATGTGCAGGCTGCCGTCCTGCGGCGGATGGACATGGGCGAACTCGGTACCGATCATGAACGCCTCACGGCAGCCGCAGCCGCGCCCGTGTTCGAGGCAAAGTGCCTCGGCCCCCGGCACCGAGATCATCGAGGGCTGGCGGATGACAAAGGGAAAATCGAAGGCCCTGTCCTTGAAAGCGCGATATGACGCGGCATCAGGGTTCTGACTGATCTGCGTATGCGGGGCACAAGGCGTGGTGACGGGCCTTGGCCCCTCGCGCGGCGGGATATTCAGCATAACGGGGCCTCCGTGGGTGTTGTTTACGCCTGCCCGGTCAGTGCGGGCGTGTTGGCCAGCAGGAAATCGCGGACCGATTGTGGCCTTAGTCCGGTCAGCTTTTCCACGTCATCCGAGGCCATGTCGAGATTCCCCTTGGCAATGGCGACATCGAAGGACGAGAAGACATTCGCCATGAAGTCCGGCAGGCCATTCGTGACCATCGCCTCAACCAGGGCGTCGCGCGCGATCGGGACGTAGGGGATCTCCTTGCCGGCAACTTCGGACAGTATCGCGGCGATCTCGGCATGGCCGACGGCCTCGGGTCCGGTGATGTCGCGCAGGGTCGAGCCCGTCTCGGATAACAGGGCCGCGGCAGCGGCGCGGGCACAATCGGCGCGCGTGACATAGCCCGCTTTGCCGTCGCCCGCCGCCGCGTAAAGCGCCCCCGTGCCAATCGCCTGCGCCCCGCTCATCAGCAAGAGATCGGCGTAAAGACAGTTGCGCAGGATCGTGTGGGGGATACCGGTCTGCTTGATCAGCGCCTCGCTCTCGCGGTGATCGGCGGCAAAGGTGATCGGGCTGCTTTCATCTGGATTGGTGAGCGACGTATAGACGATATGCGATATACCGGCCTCCTGCGCGGCGGCGATCGCGTTGCGGTGCGCGGCAAGCCGTTTGCCCGGCTCAAGGTCGTCCGTCGAGATGATCAGCAGCCGCCCGCCGCCGGCGAAGGCCTTGCCAAGAGTGGTCGGGTCATTGAAATCGCCCGCCCTGACGTCGACCCCGCGCGCCCGAAGTGCCGCGAGCTTTTCCGGTGTGCGGGTGATCGCGACCAGGGGTTCTCCCCCCTGCGCCAGCAGGTTCTCGATGACCTGACTGCCGAGTTGACCAGATGCGCCGGTCACGATGAAGGGACCCTTGATGGCATTGGACATGGTTTTGTGTTCCTTTTCCAAGTTTCTGTTCAACCGAAGCGAAAGGCGCTTTCGACAGCGCCAAGAACGTGATCCTCCAGCGTCTTGCGACCGATATCGTGGCCCGCCGCACCCGCCACGACATGCAGCGGCATCAGGTGCTCTTCGCGCGGATGGGCCTCGCGGCCGCCCGGCGCCTCTGACCAATGCGTCAGCCTGCGGTTGCGTTGATCGGGATCGGGGCAGGTCATCGCCTCGGTCAGCCAGGTATCGAATGCGCCGCCAACGATGTCGCCCCGCGGCCCGCCACGCAGGCTCCGCATCAGCACGCCCATATTGTGATAGGTGTTGCCGCTGCCGAGGATCAGCACGCCCTCATCACGGAGGGGGGCCAGGGCCTGACCAAGCGCAATATGGCGCGCGGGGTCCAGATCGCTGGCAAGCGAAAGCTGGACGCAGGGAATGTCAGCCTCTGGAAAGGCGACCTTGAGCGGTACGAAGACGCCGTGGTCAAAACCCCGTGCGGCATCCTTCGCGGCTGGAAGCCTAGCGGCGCGGATCAGGTCATGCACCCGATAGGCCAGCGCCGGATCGCCAGGGGCTGGCCAGGTCAACTCGTAGGTATGGGGCGGGAAACCGCCATAGTCGAACAAAAGCGGTGGGGCGGGATTGGTCTGCACGGTGAAGGCGGGCTCTTCCCAATGACCCGAGATCACGAGGATTGACCCGGGGCGCTCAGGCAGCGTGCCCGGGAGATCCTGCAGGAACTGCCGGTGCCGGTCCCACTCATCGGACGGGTTCCAGTCCATGAAGAAACAAGGGCCGCCCCCGTGGGGAATGAAGAGCGTGGGCTGGCGGGCCATGTCCGATTGTCCTTCCCGGTTGCCAAGGCAACCCTCGAGTGGCTGTATCAGGAGGAGTAATAGTTGAGATATGGCAAAAATTAAAGTAGGGATGATAAAGTAACCACCTGGAAAGGAAGCGCACAGCGATGTCCAAAACGCCGCCACAGTGCCCGATGGATGCGATCCTGAGGCTGCTCATGGGGCCATGGACCACCTACATCATCTGGGTGCTGAGCGATCAGGGGCCGCAAAGGTTCGGGGCGTTGAAGCGCTCCGTGCCGGGGATATCGACCCGAATGCTGACCGAACGGCTGCGGATGCTGCAAGATGCCGGGGTCATCTGGCGCGAACAGGCCGAGACGATCCCCCCTGCCGTCACCTATGGCTTGACGCCGCGCGGCAACGAGTTGCGAAGCGTTCTCGACGGCCTGGGACAAATCGCAGAACGATGGAAGGCTGAGGGGGTGTTTCAGGACGATGACTTGGGCGCTGTTTGACTGCGCCAGCCCGAAAAACGCGTGCGTTTACCAGCTTTGGGCGGTGCCGATTCATAACGGTTGTGAGCTACGCAGCGCCGCTCGGCTTTTGCGAATGACAGTTGATGGACCTGTTGGACGCCTTTGAGCGCGGCCAGTCATGTTGCGCTGTGCGATCGTTATCACGTTTTGGAAGCAGGTGATCACCATGAGAGAAAGTAAAGGTGCCGATGTGCTCAGAGGGGCCAGGGAGGTCTTTTTGAAGTGCGGCTTCGAAGGCGCCAGTGTCGATGCCATTGCCGAACAAGCCAAGGTTTCGAAGGCGACCCTTTATGCGCATTTCTCAAGCAAAGACAGGCTCTTCTTAAGCGTTTTACGAGCTGAATGCGACAGACTTTCTGAAGAAATCTGCCGTCCGCTTTCAAACCTGGGCAATGCACAAGATGCCCTTGAAGAGCTCTCGCGGCGCATGATCGGGCTGGTCATGGATGAGGGTTACATTCGTCTCCTTCGTGTTTGCATCGGCGCGGTTCCGGTTCTGCCGGAGGCAGGCGAAATATACATGGATGCAGGCCCAACGCGCGCTATCACACACGTCGCGCAAATACTCAAAGACTTGCACGAAACGAAATCACTGAACGTTGAAAACGTTCAAAACGCCGCCAGTCAGTTCATTCACCTGTCCATCTCCGACGTCATCATGCCGCGATTGCTGGCCGTCGACCAGCCTGTCGATGCATCTGAGCATTCAAAGAGGGCGGTTGACGCTTTTCTGGCGGTATATGGCCGACGCAATGACTTATAGCGTGGGAGGCCCAAACAGCTTGCCTTCTGGTGCTTCGACAGGTGCCATGCCGCGCCTCAAGGTGACTGATCCGGTTGAACACTTGACCCAGATGGTGCCGGACACTAGCTACCCTAGCATATGCACCGACCGGACGGTACAGTTTTGAGTGAGCACATGACCCCAGCAGAAACCAGAAGCGCGTCTCGCAGGATACTGTCTGCTGCGCGCGCTATCGCCGCGCGCGCAGGTGCGGGAAAGATAACGATCGACGCGGTTGCAAAGGAGGCGGGCCTCAGCAAGGGGGGCGTGCTTTACAATTACCCGACAAAGAAGGCCCTGCTCTCGGGGCTGCTCGATGCGATGTTGGCCGAACATCGGGAGCTGCTGGACAGCGTGCCGGAGCGGCACCCCGCGCGAACCCTGCGTGGGCATCTCGAAACGGTTCTGCAATCGCAAGAGGTGGATGATGACCTGTCGATGGCGATCCTCGCGACAGCGGCCTCAGATCCGCAACTGCTCGATCCGCTGCGGGGAGAATTGACCGACGACATCGGGCGTATCCTGTCCGACACACAAGACACGCAGGGTGCCATGGTGGTTTTTTGGGCGATTCAGGGGGTGCGCTTCCAGAAACTTCTCAAGCTGCCAGACGGCGGGGCGGATCTCCGTGGTCGCGTCATCGAAAGATTAAGGACCCTGATCGATGAACTCGAATAGAATGAAGCAGAGCTGGAAACGGATCGCATCGGTTACCGTGATCGCGGCGGCGGCGCTGCTGGTTTTGTCGGTGTTTCCGGCGCTCCGGACCGATGTCCGGGCCCAGACAACGACTGACGCGCCAAAGCCTGCGGCCGAAACCCGCGAGGGGGCTGAACACGACCGGAAGGTCACAGTAGAAGTGACCCGAGCAACAAGTCGCACCGTCACGCGTGGCCGCACCGTTGCCGGGCGGGTCGCGCCAGCCCGCACCGTAGACATCGCTTTCCAGGTTTCTGGACAGGTCCTGCGCCTCGAGGTGGAACCGGGCGACAAGATCAGCCAAGGCGATCTGATCGCGGAACTCGATCCGGTCGATTTCGAACTTGCGGTGGATCGGGCGCGGGCCGCCTTTGACCTTGCGAAATCCGAGCTCGAGCGCGCGAAGAGCCTTGCCGAACGAGGGGTTGCGGCCGAAGCGCGCTTCGAAACCGCCCGTGCCGAATACGCGCAGGCCGAAGTTGCGCTGCGCGAGGCCGAGCGGCGCCTCTCACAGACGCAGATCATCGCGCCTTTCGATGCAATCGTGGCGCGCACCTTCATCGAGGAATATGTCAACGTCACCTCCGCGGCGCCGGTTGCGCGTCTTCAGGATGTCAGCGAGATGCGGATCATGATCTCTCTGCCGGAAGAACTGGCGGCGGTCGCACGCAGCGCACCCGACGCCTTTGATCTCGTGGCAAGTTTTCCAGCCGTGCCCGGCTACACGGCTCCGCTCGTGCTTCGGTCCTTTGCAACCGATGCTGACCGCACGGCGCAGACCTACGATGTGGAATTCGCCATCACGGGCGATGTCGACTCGCGGCTTCTGCCCGGGATGACGGCCAGGGTGCGCCTTTCAAATGCGGCGGCCGAATCCAGTGCACAATCTGCCATGGTCCCCGTGTCAGCGATCGATACCTCTAGCCGAACCGAGCCTTCGGTCTGGATTTACGACGAAGAGTCGGGGCAGGTCAGGCGCCGGACCGTGCGTCTGGGCCTTCCCGTCGATAACGAGATCGTGGTTCTGGAAGGTCTCCAAGGCGATGAACTGGTCGTCTCCGGCGGGTGGTGGCGGCTTCGCGACAATCAGACCGTGACGGTTGCGGGGCTCTGATCCCGCCCCCTTGACAGGACACGAACAAATCCATGGCATTCAGCATTTCCGGCGCAAGCATCCAGAGGCCCGTGGCGGTCTGGCTCCTCATCCTTTTTTGTCTTTTGGGCGGGTATTGGGGGCTGAACACCGTGGGCCGCCTTGAAGACCCGAGTTTCACGCTCAAGACCGCGCTCGTGTTCGTGCCGTATCCCGGCGCGACAGCAGTCGAGGTCGAGGAAGAGGTCTCGGACGTCATCGAAAACGCGCTGCAGCAGATGAAGCAGCTTGACCGGGTCGAATCGAAGTCGATGCCGGGCATGGCGCAGATCACGGTCGAGATCGAGGGCACCTATGGCCCGGATGAGATTCCGCAAGTCTGGGACGAGATGCGGCTGCGCATCAGCGACGTGCAGGACGACCTACCCCAGGGCGCGCGCGCACCCATTGTCAACGACGATTTCGGCGATGTCTACGGCATGTTCTACGCGGTAAAAACCGAAGGTCTCAGCCCGCGCGAGGAGCGGGATCTGGCCACGCGATTACGGCTTGGGCTGGTGACCGTCGACGGCGTTGCGAAGGTTGAGGTTCAGGGCCTTACGGAAGAGACGATCACCCTCTCGATCCCGTCCGCGCGCCTGACGGAATTGGGCCTGCCGCCAAACCAGGTTCTGGGCGTGCTGAACGATGAAAACCTCGTTTTCAACAATGGCGAGATCACCGAGGGCCCCGCCCGCATCGGCCTGTCCGTTCCGCCGGGTTACGTGACCCCCGAGGGGATCGAACAATTACGGCTTGGCGCGGCCGGAGAGGTCGGACAGGTTGCGATCCGTGACATCGCCCGCGTCTCCCGCGACGAGGCGGAACAGCCGAGCCAGGTGATCCGCCACAATGGCACGGCAGCCTTCACCCTCGGGGTTTCGGCGTTGACGAACCGCAACGTGGTCGAAGTTGGTTCGGCGGTCGCGGCCCGGCTTGAGACGTTGAAGGCCGACTTGCCGGACAGCGTCGAGATCACGCCGATCTACGAACAGCACGTCGTCGTTGACGAGGCCGTCTCCAGCTTTCTCCTGAGCCTTGCGATGTCGGTCGCCATCGTTGTCGGGGCGCTGATGATCACAATGGGCTGGCGCGCCGGCCTGGTGGTCGGCACGACGCTCGGGCTCACTGTGTTCGTCACGCTGTTCTTCATGTCGGTCTTCGGGATCGCGATGGAACGGATCAGCCTTGGTGCCCTGATCATCGCGATGGGGATGCTGGTCGACAACGCCATCGTGATCACCGAAGGAATGGTGATTGGCATGGCGCGCGGAAAGAGCGCGATAAAAGCTGCGGCCGAGACCGAAAGTTCCACGTCCATTCCGCTGCTTGGAGCCACCGTGATCGGGATCATGGCCTTTTCCGGGATCGGACTTTCGCCGGACTCCACCGGCGAGTTTCTGTTCTCGCTCTTCGCGGTGATCACCATCTCGCTGCTGATGAGCTGGATTCTGGCTGTTACGGTCACGCCATATCTCGGCATGCTGCTGCTCAAGGCGCCAAAAAAAAATACCTCGGATGATCCCTACAAGGGCGCGTTCTACGCGATCTATCGCGGGTTGCTCTGGCTCGTGCTGCGCGCGCGTGTGCTGGTTGTGCTTGTAATCGTGGGAATCACGATTGTGTCGGTGATGGCCTTCGGGCAGGTCAAGCAGGCCTTTTTCCCGGCGTCAAATACCCCGCTTTTCTATGTCGAATTCCAGATGCCGCAAGGGACCGACATCAACGTCACCGACCGTGAAATGAAACGGCTCGAACAGTTGATCCTGTCTGAAGACAAGGTGACCGACGTGACGACCTTGGTGGGGCGCGGCGCGAGCCGATTCATGTTGACATACAACCCGGAGCAGGCAGATGCCAGCTATGGCCAGCTTATCGTTCGTGTGGCCGACGCCGAGGCGATCCCGGCTATGGCCAATCGATTGAATCGTGATCTGCCGGCCGAATTTCCCAACGCGCTCGTCCGGGTCGAAGAGCTTGTCTTCGGCCCGCCCTCCGGTGCCGATGTGGCGGTCCGGTTCTCTGGTCCCGATCCGGTCGTTCTGCGCCAACTCGCCGACGATGCATTACGGATATACGAGGCCGCCGGCACAATTACCAACCCGCGCACCAATTGGCGCCAGCGCGAAATCCTTGTTGAGCCGATCGTCGATGAGTCGCGCATGCGGCTGGCCGGGGCCACGCGCAGCGCGATTGCCGATACCGTCCGCTACGGAACGTCGGGCTTGCGGGTCGGTGAATTGCGCGAAGGCGACGAGGTCATCCCGATCCACCTGCGGCTGCCCGCGACCGAACGGGACGGGGTTGACCGCGTTCGGGATCTGTCGGCCTGGTCCGATGGTGCTGGCACCTACGTTCCCATGGCCAACCTTGTGGAACGGTTCGAGCCGCGCCTCGTCGAGGCGCTGATTCACCGGCGCAACCGCGAACGCACCATTACTGCCCTTGGCGGTGCACGGGCGGATCTCACCGCCGATGAGGCCTTCAAAAGCGTGCGGGCCGAGATCGAGGCACTCCCGCGTCCCGACGGCTACAGCATGGAGTGGGGTGGCCAGTATGAAAGTTCAACCGACGCCCAGACCAGCCTTGGCAAACAGCTTCCCCTAGGCTTCCTTGTCATGCTGACAATCTCCATTCTCATGTTCAACAAGGTGCGCCAACCCCTCATCCTTTGGCTTGTCGTGCCAATGTCCGTGACGGGCATGGTGCTCGGGCTGCTTTTCACCGGCCTGCCTTTCACCTTCACTGCTCTGCTCGGCTTCCTTTCGCTGTCGGGAATGCTGATGAAGAACGCGATCGTTCTGGTCGAAGAGATCGACGTTCAGCGCGCAGAGGGTGTGGCGGATTACAAGGCAGTGATTGACGGTTCGGTCAGTCGTCTACGCCCTGTGGTGCTCGCCGCAGGCACGACGATCTTCGGCATGATACCCCTGCTGCCGGATGCGTTTTTCGCGTCTATGGCGGTGACGATAATGGGTGGCCTCGCGTTTGCCTCGGTGCTGACCCTTGTCGCCGTGCCGGTACTTTACGCACTTCTTTTCCGTATCCGTCCACCAAAAGAAGAAAGCACCGACTCGAAAACCGGAACAGCCTCTGGTTGAAGTGGTTCATGCTTCAAGTAGGTAGGGATCACCCTTGGAACAAAATGCCTTTGTAGAGTAGCGCCAGCTTCTAAATCGTGGCGAAGGCAGGCGATATTTTCTTTAGACCATCAACATTTCTTGCTTGCGCGAGGGTCAGCTACGCCCGGAAAAGAGAATGTTGCCGCAAAGCGGTCCGTTCGTTAAACGCAAAAGGCCCACCAGTGATGGTGGGCCTTCCGGTTGAATTCTCTGTATCAGTTCGCGCAGGCGCGGATGGCTTCGATGTCCGGCCCATTGGGTGACCGACCCAGATTGAAGGGGGCGGACGCATCGCGCCATTTGGCGTAATCGGCCAGATATTCGAGCTGGCTGAGATAGACCTTGGCCGAGGCGGGGTTTTCGCAGGCGGTCTCGATGATCACCTCATTGGCGAGTTCCTGCACGCGCGCCAAGGTCTCGTCGTCGTAGCGGGTGATCTCGATGCCAGCGTCCTTGAACTGCTGATAGGCCTCGGTGGCGCGCTTTTCGGTGAAGGAAAGCGACCAGATCAGATTGGCCTGAGCCGCGATTTTCAGATCCTCCTGCGTTTCAGGAGAGAGCGCATCCCACGAGGCCTTGTTGATCATCACGCCAAAGACCGAAGCCGATTGGTGCCAGCCCGGAGTGGCCCAGAACTTGGTCACCTGATGGAAGCCGCCTGAATAATCAACATTGGGGGTCGAGAATTCTGCGCCGTCGATCACGCCGCGTTCTAGCGACTGATAGATTTCGCCACCGGCCATGGAGACCTGATTGCCGCCGAGTTTTTCGAGCAGGCGACCCTGTTCCAGACCGGACAGGCGCAGGCGTTTGCCTTGCAGATCCTCAAGGGTCACGATGGGCTCATTGGTACGGAAACCGGATTCGTTGTTGGTCACGCCGTAGGGCAGGTAGACCATGCCGAATTTGCCGTAGATCTCGTTATAGAGATCGGCACCACCCCATTGTTCGATCCAGTTGACGTAGTCGATGGCGTTGAAGAGGCTGGCGGTGGTTGCCAAGGGGGAGAACGCCGAATCGCGGCCTGCCCAATAGCCCGGCCAATCCCCGCCAGCCTGAATGGTGCCAGATTCCACTGCGCCAAAGACTTCGCCTGCGGGCACAAGCGCGCCTCCCTCGAAGAACTCGATGGTCAACGCGTCGCCGGTCAGCTTGTTGGCGAGGTCGACGAAATGCTTGTCGATCTCGATCAGCTCCAGAGAGCTGGGCCATGTGGTTGTCATGGTCCAGCTTTCCTGCGCGGCAGATTGCGTCGCAATCCCTGCGGCCAGAGCGAGGCCGGTTACGAGAGTAATCTTCGTCAGCATGGGTAGTCTCCTTGTTTACTTGGTGTAGAGCGTCTCTGGTAGCCATGTGACCAGTTGCGGAAAGATGGCTACACCGAGGCACATGATCAGGATCAAGCCAATGAATGGCAACACCCCGATGATGATCTGTGAGGTTTTGACCGACTTGGGCGCGATAGCGCGCAAATAGAACAAGGCATAGCCAAAAGGCGGCGTCAGAAACGAGGTCTGCAACACCACCGACATGAGAACAACAAACCACAAGAGGCTGACATCCATCTCTTGCACGATGGGCAGAAAGATCGGGAACGAAAGCAAGACAATCCCCGTCCAGTCGAGGAAAGCGCCCAAAATGAACACGATGAACAGCATCATCGTAATGAGCATCCACGGCTCCATATCCATGCCCCGGATGATTTCCTGAGTGGCGCGCAACCCGCCGGTGATGTTGAACACGCCGGTAAAGGCGGTTGCTCCGATCACGATGAAGAGGATCATCGCCGAGGTGCGCCCGGTCTCCAGCATTGCGCCGTAGAAGCTGATCCATCTGAACTTGCCGCGAAAGATCACGATCAGCAGCGCCAGCATGGCCCCGATGGCAGAGGCCTCTGTTGCCGTGGCTATGCCCGCTAGGAGCGAGCCGAGGATGCCGAGGATCAGCACCAAGGGCGGTACGGCCTCAATCGCCAGCATCTTGAGCAGGGCGCTGCGGCTGACCTTTTCGTCCGACTCAACGGCGGGGGCCATATCGGGGCGCACGAAGGCCACGATCACAACCCAGACGGCGTAGAGCAGTCCGAGCAATATGCCGGGGATCATTGCACCGGCAAACAGTTCGCCCACCGAGAGCGGTGAGTAGCTGGCCATCAGGATGAGCATGATCGAGGGCGGAATGAGAATGCCGAGGCAGCCCGAGGCCGCGATGACGCCGGTGGTGAGCGTCGGGCTATAGCCATATTGCAGCATCGGGCGCAGGGCCATGACGCCCATCACGGTGATCGAGGCGCCGATGATGCCGGTGGTCGCCGCCAAGAGGATCGAGATGAACACGACCGCCAGTGCCAGACCGCCGCGCACATTGGACATCATCAGCCGGAGGGATTCGAACATTCGGTCGGTGACGCCGCTGTCCGAGAGAAACCGGGCCATCAGCACGAACAGTGGAATGGCAATCAGCGTGAAATTATCCAGCACATCGCCGAAGATGCGATTGATGACGATGCCCAGCACCATCGGCTTGCCCGCGATCAGCGCACCCAGAACGGCGGTGCCGCCCAGCACAAAGGCCAGCGGATGGCCCATGAAGAGGCCAAGCAGCAGCAGGCCGAACATGCACAGGGCGATGACTTCAGGCGTCACTGCGCACCTCCTGACGATTGAATACGAGTTTCAGAACCTCTGCGATCCCCTGCAACAAGAGCAGGGCCGCCGCCGCAGCCATCGCCATCTTGAGCGGATAGACGGGCAATTGCACCGAGCCATAGGTGGTTTCACCCTGCGCATAGGACCGCATCGCAAATTCATAGGAGCGGGTTGTGAACACCCAGGCGAAGGGAAAGAAGAAGATCAGATAGCCCAGAGCATCGACAATACGGGCCGGGGTCTCGGACAGATTGGCGGTCAGCAGATCCACCCGCACATGCGCCTGATGCCGCAGCGCATAGCCGCCGAGCAGCACAAAGTAGAAGCCGAACATCTGCTTTGTGACGTCAAACGCCCAGCGGGTCGGATCGTTGAGCACGTAACGCATGAATACGTCATAGATGATGAATGCCGCGAACACGATCGCCACCACAGAGACGATTCTGCCGACGGTTTCGTTAAGCCCGTCAATGGCGCGAATGATCATGGTTTCCTCCGCCAGTATGTGTCAGCATACTATCCGGACACGGGCAGGATACAAGGCGAGGAATTGAGAAGAAGAACTATTTTAGGATTGCAGAAAGACACGGTAACTACTCACGGTTCGTTAAGCCGGTGAGCGTCACTCGGCTCGCTTGACGTTTTCAAGCGGCTTCGGTGCAGGCGAGTCGGGCTTTTGTATTAAACATCGGGCTGAACGCTCCACGAAGATAGAAGCCATAGCTTCATATCCAAGCAACCAAAAGGGTAGGTAAAGCACCCAATCATCAAGATCTTGATCGTGCCTAAAATCACTTGGACCCGCTAATCGTAAGTGGCGGAATTCCCCGCCATCCAGTCTTGTACTCTCCGTGGATATCGAGCAAAAAATGGCATTTACCTGAGTCCAGCCGAACGGTTCTCCATCGGCGTATGCACTTGGCACCTTTACCGGCGGACAGGAACTGTCAGGCCTCTGTGGGCGGTTCGGAAATCATCGTCCTCAGGTTTGTCTGTACCAGCGCCGCTCTTCCAGAAAGTGCAAGTTGTGGGTCGAACGCACCGCCAGCGCATAGGGCTGACCACGATCCTCCAGCATGTGCGGGAACCCATAGTCCGAGCTATAGACCACATGGGTGAGGACAAAGGCGCTTGGCGCCCCCTCACCCAGCAGCTTTTCTGTCATTTCGCAGGCCATGGCCGACTTTGTGGCAAATATAACGTTTTCCGGCACACGCGCCTTTATGCACCGCTACAACTCGTTGGCCCAGTCCTTCGGCAGGTAAAGCCGCCGATCAAGCAGTGCGTGATTCCCGCGGCTGGCATAGGCGGCGAATACACCGATCTGGCATTCTCAATCCGGTCTGCCGTACCGGAATACTGTCGACCAACACCGACGGAGTGAGCCTCCTTCTTCAGAAACCTGGTATCATCGATGACCAAAACCCCATCGAGATCACCGAGCGCCTTTAGGCGCCTAGCTTCGAACCCGCCCAATCCGAAACGGAAATGGCACAACCATCCGATCAGAGAGAGTTTAATCTGAGGTCGTTCAAAACGCAAATTCTGTGGTTGCCGCCCGTCAGGCAAGAAGTTTCTGACCCCAGGGGCGTGTGATCGAGTCGTCTAATCGCAGCCAGAATTGCAAGCATTTTCTTTGCACCACCGGGCGTTGGACGGCGGGAGGTCGGTCTTCAGGTCATGCGTGAGACCAATGCGCCTGAGGCTCCGAGTGCGCGTCGTCGAAACGTTTGCCGGGTCAGGGTCGTCTTCGCGGTCGACACGTCGGTCGCCGCATGATGGGTCTTCGCGGAGGAGCCTTCCAATGTGCGAAACGCACTCAGCTGTTTTAGCTGGTGCAACTCGATCAGCGGAATGGCTCGACCTACGTCCCGGCAGGGACGCCTTCGCGCGCTCGCGACTTGAGCGCTATTGGTGACGTGTCAGGTTGCGGCCTTTGCGACCCGCACGAACGGGGTGTCATCCCGGAGCATTGCATGCATTATGACTGCGAGTTTTCGAGCCACCACGACGGCAGCGCGTTTGAAGCCGATGCGTCCCTTGAGTTTCAGCCCCCATGTCCGCAGATCGCTGTCGGCAAGACTGCGGGTCAGAATGACCGTTGCCGCCTCATAGAGAAGGCTTCTCACATGGCGGTCGCCGCGCCGGGATGTGTGACCGTCGTAGTCGACTTCCCCGGATTGGTATCGCCGGGTGGTCAGGCCCAGCCAAGCCCGACAGAGAGGTGGTTCGGTTGATCTGAACAGGTTCCGGGCGTTTTCTAAGTGGTTTTCCGCCTTTTTTATGCCGCTACCGCCTCGGGCATTGGCTGGTTGAAGTAGGCCTGATCGGGGGTTTTCCCGTCAAGCGATGAATTCGGGCGTCGGCTGTTGTAGAAGGCGAGATACCGTCCGATTCCGGCCCGGGCCTCGGACACGCTGGCATAGGCCCGCAGGTGGACCTCCTCGTATTTGATGGTCCGCCAGAGCCGCTCGACGAAGACGTTGTCGCGCCAGGCGCCCTTGCCATCCATGCTGATCTTGATCTCACGGGCGGCCAGCACCTTGATGAAGTCGGTGGATGTGAACTGCGATCCCTGGACGCCCTTCTAAGTGTCAAGCCGCGATTTGAGCCTGATTGATCTGTTTGTGACGTCGCGCGATGATGTTGAAGACTTCACGTGCGATGTATCGTTTCAGGCACCGAATAGCTTCCAGCTTTGAATGGCCTTGAGCTATTCGTCGCGCAACGTATTCCTTTGTCTTCGAATCCAGCCGTAACCGCCCAATTGCGATGATGTGGAGTGCGCTGTTCGCGGCTCGGTCGCCACTCCGGTTCAATCGGTGTCGTGTTGTTTTCCCCGAGGATGCAGGAACTGAGCTGACGCCGCACAAAGCAGCGAAGCTGGCTTCGGATCTGAGCCGTTCAGGATTGTCGCCTGCGGTCAGCAACAATTGAGCCGCGCTGGTAAAGCCGATCCCGCTGCATGCAATCAGATATGGGGCAAGGTCAGTGACGATTGCTTCGATCATGTCGTCCAGATCGGCGACCTCATCGTGCAGCTCAAGGTATCGACGTGCTAGCGATTTGAGCGCAATCTTGTAAGATTCTTCGACATCCCGAAACCCTGTCAAATCCGGACGCCAAGCTGCCAGTGTC
This sequence comes from Roseovarius sp. MBR-51, assembly GCF_053628575.1. Taxonomy (NCBI): domain Bacteria; kingdom Pseudomonadati; phylum Pseudomonadota; class Alphaproteobacteria; order Rhodobacterales; family Roseobacteraceae; genus Roseovarius; species Roseovarius sp. MBR-51. The sequence continues at coordinate 83,554 of NZ_JBRJGQ010000010.1, read as the reverse complement.
CTGATCAATTGCATGCGGGTCATATTGCGCAAAAGATCACGTAGACGGTCAGGTGCGCAGATGATTGTGGTTTGGATGATCTGCAATGCAACCCGCCGGGCTTGAACAGCCGTTTTGCGGCAAACCCTTAATACACGCAGGGATTCTACCATCCCATCCCGGCTGCGCGGGGTTACCGTGCGCCGCTCTGCGAAGGCCGCGTGGGCAGCGCTCTGTGCATCGAAGTCATCGTTCTTGCCACGCCGCCTTCGGTCCAATTTGTCCGGCGCGGTCACCTCCAAGACGTCCACACCAGCGACCTGCATATATCGCAAAAGCCCGGCACCATAGCTGCCGGTGCATTCAATGCCAATCCGCTGCAAGTCTCCGAATGAGCGTATCCATGTCAGCATCAGCTTGTAGCCCTGCCGTGTTGTGGCAAAGCTCTGCGTTCCCAGCACTTGATCATTGTCATCCACAACAGCTGCAACATGAAGGTCTTTGTGCGTATCAACCCCGCCAACAACTGGGGTGGTTTGTTTGGATCTGGCTATAGGATCATCCTTCCCGGCAGTGGCAGACTTGCTTCGTTGACAAAAATGCACGGACAGGACAGTCATGAGACCAAATGGTCAGGCCCTTCTTGGTTCACGCGGCATCTTTGAGACAAAGCCTCACCGCAAGGCGTTCCCGGGCGGTCGACAGATCCAGGGAAAGACACGTGTCTGGTCGGTCGCTGTTTGGGTCAGACCAAACCGGAAAGCCAAGCGGCACCAACCCAGCGAACGGTCGATCGGTGTTTGAGTCAAACCACCCGAGAACTGGTGACCATCATAGACTATCCGTGTTGAAGATCTCGGGCGTGCCGTGACGAGCCAGCGCCTCTTCCACAGCTTCTATGCAAATTCTATGCAAAAATCGGCCTCCAGCGTGATCGACACGCGCCGCGTGAGCCAATCGAGCACGGCCGCCAGATAGATGAACCCACGCGCCATGGGGATGTAGGTTCTTTAATTGATCATCTGCGCTCGTCGATATTGTCGAGTGTATCGGCCACCTGCAAGGTTCTTTTTGAAGTCATCCCATTTGGTGCTTCATCTCGGCATCCAAGGCGTCGACCTCCCGACGGTGATATTCGCGATGCGTAGGGCTCGCATGTAGATCGCTCGGGTTTTGTCGATTGCCTGCCGCTGTGGTCGATACGGCAACTTTTTGCGGGCGCGGTATGTCGCGGCTTGCGTTTGGTTTTAGGCCTCCTTTGCCTCAAATTCGGTGCCATCTTTCCAGATAGCGTGCGCTCCCCAAATAGCTGGCACGTGCCATGGCGCATTGGCCCGGAGGGCCAATTCTGTTAGGTGTGATCAGGTGGCGGATCGGGCCTTTCGAGCGCGGCTTTGGCTGAGGCGATAGCTGTCGCCGTTCATCTCGAGAATGTTTACGTGGTGTGTCAGTCTGTCGAGGAGAGCGCCGGTCAGGCGTTCGGTGCCGAAGGTTTCGGTCCATTCGTCGAAGGGCAGATTGCTGGTGATCAGCGTGGACCCGCGCTCATAGCGCTGCGAGATCAGTTCGAACAAGAGCTCGGCACCGGTCTTGGACAGTGGCACGAAGCCCAGTTCGTCAATGATCATCAATTTGACGCCGGCCAACTGCTTTTGCAGCCGTAGCAGACGGCGCTCGTCTCGGGCTTCCATCATCTCGTTGACCAGCGTCGCGGCGGTGGTGAAGCTGACCGAGAGGCCCTTCTGGCAGGCCGCCAGCCCCAGCCCGAGGGCAACATGGGTCTTGCCGGTGCCACTGGGCCCCAAGGCGATGACATTCTCGCGTCGCTCGATCCAGTTGCATCGCGCGAGTTCCAGTACCTGCATCTTGTTCAGCTTGGGGATCGCCTTGAAGTCGAAGCTGTCCAGGCTCTTGGTCGCCGGGAACTTCGCTGCCTTGATACGCCGCTCGATCATCCGCCGCTCGCGGTCGATCAATTCCAGCTCGACCAGACGTGCTAGGAACTGGACATGATCCAGCCCTTCGGCGGCGCATTGGCGGGCGAGCTTCTCGTATTCCCGCAGGAAGGTGGGCAGCTTCAGCGTCTTGAGATGATCCGCGAGCAGGATCTTCGGGGTGTCGGTCATGCCGCATCCTCCGACATCAGGGCCATATAACTGGCCGCGGACGTGGTCTCGACGTTCGCCCGCGGCAGGTATGGATAGACATCGAGATCCAGCTTCGGCGGCCGTTTCTCGACGTGGCAGAGGACAAGGTGCTTGACGGCATCGAAGCCGACCGCGCCCAGTTGCAGGGCCTTCTTCACCGCAGCGTGGAGATCGTCGATGTCGAAGGTCTCGAGCAGGCGCAGAACCTGAACATACTCGCGGCGTCCTGCCTTGATCATCCGCGCTTCCATCAGGCGGCGCAGGGTCGTGAACTCCGACGGCAGGTCCCATTCCGCCAGGGGTGCCGCCTGGTCCAGGGCATTGATCTTCTGCTCGATCAGCGGAAGGTAATGCACCGCATCGAAGACCATGTCCTCGCGGTCGTAGCAGCGGGGATGACGGGCGATCACCTCGCCACCGCAGCCGATCACGACCATGTCGACATAGCCCCTGATCCAGACGTCGCGATGGCCGTAGGCGACCGGCACTGAATAATCGTTGGTCTTGTAGCGCACCAGCGCCTGCGAACTGACCCGTCCGGTGGCCTGATCGCAGGCATCGAACGGCGCCGCAGGCAGGTCGGACATCGCGGCCAAATCCCGCTCGAGGCGTTGGCCAATCGTCTCAGACTGACCTCGCAGGACATCCGCCTGACGTTTGAGACACTGCGCCTCCAGGTAATCGTTGAACGCGTCCCAGGTCGCGAACCGCGGGATCGGCACCATGAAGTTGCGGCGGGAATAACCGACCAGCCCCTCCGCGTTGCCCTTGTCATTGCCCTTGCCGGGCCGCCCGTAACGATCACGGAACAGGTAATGCGACAGGAACCCGCTGAAAAGCGTGGCCCTTTGACGTGTCCCGTCCGGCAGGATCTTCGCAACCAGACAGCGGTCGTTGTCGTAGAGGACCGACACCGGCACCTTGCCGAAGAACGCGAAGGCGTGAACGTGGCCATCCACCCAGGCCTCGGCAGTGGCCGCCGGATAGGCACGGACATAACAGGCGTCGCTGTGGGGCAGATCCATCACGAAGAAATGCGCCTTCTGCTCAATGCCGCCGATGACGACCACCGCCTCGCCGAAGTCGGCCTGGGCATGACCGGGCGCATGCGCCAGCGGCACGAACATCTCCCGGCCGCGCCGTTCGCGCTGTCGTATGTAATCCTTCACGATCGTGTAGCCGCCGGTGAACCCGTGCTCGTCGCGAAGCCGCTCGAACACCCGCGTCGCCGTGTGCCGCTGCTTGCGATGGACCTCCCGATCGCCGTCCAGCCAACCGTCGATGATCCCGGTGAAGCCATCCAGCTTCGGTCGCTTAACCGGTGCCGACCGCCGATATCCAGGTGGAACCGAAAACGCCATCATCTTGGCTACGCTATCGCGCGAGATGTTGAAATGCCGCGCCGCCTCACGCTGGCTCATGCCCTCAGCACAGGCCAGCCGAACCTTCCGATACAAATCCACAGTGAAAATCCTCCCGCCCTCCCTGTGACCAGAAAGGGTAAAGGTGGACGACTTTTACGCCGCCCGCAGCAGGCTCATCCCGCCGCTACCGTGGCCTACTTTCGCACCGCCGTTCTCAAAAATGCAGGAGTCGACACCACAGTGGCTGTGTGAAATGCGCCTGATATGGCGACGTAGAATCCCGATGTCCCTGAGCCAGCGATCGTTTACGGGTTTGAAAGCCGGTATCGTTCCGAACCGTTTCCAGCTTTCATACGCCGCGCGTGTCCGGTGCCACATACCTCCGCCCTGCATGAGAACGGGATCGTCGTGCAGAGAGGTGTGGTTTTGGTGAAAGATCATGGGATGCATGTCATCTTCCAACAACAAGGTACTTGAAACAATAACGTCGGGTTCCTGCGCGCATCCGGAAATCGAACTTGCACACTATCACAATTTGATTTCGTCAGATGGAACGACCATCTCTAATTTAGAAGATCAGCGTGATCTTTAGCAGCCCCACTGCGTGAAGCGGCACAAAAATGCCAGCCCCGCCCGGGGCTAACGGCGGTTCAGTATCTGCCCTGCAAAGAGCACGAACCCCATATGACAGCGGATCATCATGTTTCTTGAGATGGGGGTATGACACGCGCTTTCAACGGTTAAAGCCCAACTCAACTCTGGTTCGAGCCGTCTTTCCAAAAAGTGGGTCATTTAGGGCACAAAAATGCTGATCCGCAATTATTCACAAGTCAGGATTGACGCGTAAGAGCTCCAGACCTACTTTCTACGCTATGTTGGAACATGTAGATCATTTTCGCTTTCTACTTCTAAACCGCCCGTTCCCCCGGGCGGTTTAGACGCGTTCGCGCCTGCCATACTTCCCGGGGCTCCTCACAGTCATGAAACCTGAACGCGGCGAAATTCGCCCGAGGAGAAGCTATGTTCGATGTCAATCAGCCCGATCCGTCAGATATCCAGACCCAATACCCGCTCAGAATGCTTCGCAACACTCCCGCAACCATGCCAACCGCGGACTATCAAAAGCTACAGGAGCACCTTGAGGACTGCGAATGTGCCAGTCGTGCCGGCACAAGATTGCTTGCTTATGTGCTGGCCAACAAGTTGATGAATACGCGGCCCGCTGACGATGTGCATTACACCGATCTGGTGATTGGAGGGTCGTGCGTCACCTATGTCATTGATGGGACGGCACCCCAGACACGTCTGCTTGTCCACCGTGCTAGAACTGGGCAGCCCAGCGGAGTCATCCCCGTGGCCTCACTGCTGGGGGCTACCTTAATCGGCATGAGGACCGGGCAGCGTGCTCCGCTACTGCTTGAAGACGGCAGTATCGGCAGGCTTTTTGTGAAAGACGTTAGAAGTTCGATTTAGGTCTCTGGGCAAAACCCAAGACCATCACCAAAATAGGGAGAGTTAAAGATGTCTAGATCTATTCAAACAGCAAAAAGGCCGAGCAGACGGAATCCCAAGATAGTTCTCAATTTAGATGATCTGACGCATCTGGAGAGTTTGGCCGACGGCATGATGAAGCGTCAACCTGCAGTCGCAGACCGCCTATTCGACGAGATCGGGCGTGCGCGTATCGTGCCATCCTCAAAGATGCCCCGAGGCGTCGTCAGCATGGGCAGCGCCGTGACCTACCGTGACGAAACCACGGGGCAGGAAAAATCCGTTACGCTGGTCTATCCCGAAGAGGCAGATATCGCCAAAATGCGCGTATCAGTCATGACACCTATTGGTGTCGCGCTCTTGGGCTTGGCTGAGGGAGCCAGTTTCTATTGGGACACGCGGGCGAACCAGCGGCGCATTTTGACGATCCTAAGCGTTCACCAACCTTCTTCGGACCACTGAAGCTGTACGTCGAACTCGAAAGGCTCGATGGGCACCATCCTCGCAGAATGGTGCTCGTCTGCAATTATGTAATCGCGATGAGGGCATAATTTGCGCCTGAAGCTGCGGACGAAAGGTATTTGCTATGAAAGTTGTTGTCATGGGTGCGGGCGTTATCGGCGTCACCACCGCATACTATTTAGCGAAGCAGGGCGTTGAGGTTGTGGTGATTGATCGCCAATCCGGACCTGGGCTTGAAACCAGCTACGCTAACGCGGGACAGCTGAGCTATGGCATGACCTCTCCGTGGGCGGCCCCCGGAATCCCGATGAAAGCCGTCAAATGGATGTTCATGAAGCGCCGTCCGTTGTTCATCTGGCCGCTGATTAGTCCGACGATGTGGAAGTGGTGCGTGCAGATGGTCCGCAACTGCAACGAGGATGCCTACCGCATCAACAAGGGACGCATGGTACGTGTGTCTAGCTATTCGCGGGATGTTATGCCTGATTTGATCGCCGAAACGGGCATTGAATACGATGGCCGCCAACTAGGCACGTTGCAGTTGTTCCGCACCGCAAAACAGCTCAAGGCATCGAAGGCCGACCAAGACGTTCTGACCGAATACGACAGCCCCTACGAGGTCTTGGACCCCGAGGCTTGCATTGCCGTTGAACCTGCACTGGCGGAAGTCCGTAACAAGTTCGTTGGTGGTCTGCGCTTGACCGCTGACCGCACCGGTGATTGCCGCATGTTCACCATCGCTCTTACTGAGAAGTGTGTCGAGATGGGGGTGGAGTTCCAGTATGGCCAGTCGATTAAATCAATCGCTGTCGTTAGTGGCAGGATTGCGGGCGTCGATACCGAAATCGCGGGCCGGATTACAGGCGACGCCTATGTCTGCGCCATGGGCAGCTACGCTACTGGCGTACTGAATCCGATCGGTATCAAGCTGCCGGTCTATCCCGTGAAAGGCTATTCCGTCACACTGCCGGTGACGGATGATGCCTATGCGCCTCAGTCTACTATCATGGATGAGACTCATAAGGTGGCAATCACCCGTCTGGGCGACCGCATTCGCGTGGCAGGGCAGGCGGAGATTGCGGGTTACTCCAACCGACTTGGCCCACATGCCACGAATACTGTCAAACACGTCATTGGCGATCTGTTCCCCAAGGGAGGTGATATTTCCAAAGCCGAAGGGTGGACAGGTCTTCGCCCGATGACGCCCGATGGCACGCCCGTGCTCGGATCGACGCAATACGACAACCTGTTCCTGAACACCGGCCACGGTACGCTTGGTTGGACCATGGCTTGCGGTTCCGGGCGCGCGGTTGCCGACGTCGTGTTGGGCAAAACGCCAGAGATTTTAATGGATGGGCTGACTGCGGAAAGATATTCCCACTAAACTAGGGGTGTCAGCAAACTGTGTTGGTCGGCTACCTTGCTTTCTTTCCTACCGGCGAGGTGCAGGATTGCGCCCGAAATGCCGACAGCGACATAGAGATCGGGGGCGAGGACCTTGCCGGTCTGTGACGTAGTTGCTTGGTCTCGGGGACCAGCCCGCTTCCATTGATCAATTTGCTTCGCCTTCTCACTTTTTCAAGATTGGAGAGTTATCTTGAAACTGATGCATGTAGACGCCAGCTCTAAGGGAGCACACTCAGTGCGCCCTGTCCAAATACTTTGCCGAGCAGTTGCACGACCGTGTGCCAGACCTTTTGATAGATTATCTCGATCTTGCAATCGAGCCACCGGCTCACCCGACCGTGCAGTTTACGCGCGCGATCTACACCACGCCGAATGATCGGACTCCAGAGATGGTTGCCGAAGTGGCAGCTTCTGATCAGTTATGCCACCGTGTGTTGACCCCGACGCATTCGTGTTCGTCATGCCAGTGCAACCAGCATCAGCGGTGCTAGACGGGACGAAGTAATCAAGGCTGACGACAACGGCGCAGAGCGTTATGCCGACCAGCGCTCCAAGACCGGCGCGTAGCGGTTCGCCCGCGCGAAATTCGGCCATGGCGGGACTTAGATTGAGAAGGATCGACATGTTGTGGCACCTTTGACTTGAAACTGCCCAGACACAAGTATGCTCAACATTTGAGCGAAAAATTTATACCATGCCTATTCAAGAGCGAAAGGAAATCTCTTGATCGTGTGGCTTCCAGAGCGTCTGCTAAAGAGAATTAGGTCCACCTGCGACGGGTAATTCCAGCAAACCTGGGCAAGCGGACCTGAGTGAAATCGCGTAGAATATTCCTAAATCAGGATTGCTCCACTTGGTGAACGACACTGAAGAGATGCACTTGCCGGAACGATCCGTCCGCTTGAAGGAAAGGTGCGGTCTCACCCGTTTCCATCCCGGTCAATGTTGCACCAAGCAAAGACGCCATGTTAATATCGTCTTGTCTCGGGTTGTAGTTTTCACAATATACCAACCGCCCATTTTGCGTTCGGAGCCTGTCGATTGCGAACGTGATCCGAGATCCCCCGATCGCAGTCGAGCGCAAATGAGAGGCTGCAGCTAAGTCCAGCGCATAGTTTAATTTCCTGCGCAGAAGACGCGACAATGCCAAGTAGAAACCCTTATCTACATGGACTGCGTGTTCCAGGTACGCTGTAAGGGCGCGTCTATCGCGCTTTGAAAGCCGGCATTCGCCCGAATGTGATTTCAGAATTTCATACTCGCTTTTTTCGTTGGATTTTGTGTCGAGGACGAGTCCGCTGTAATCGGAATAGGCCATTTCAACCTCCTTGGGCGACAAGAATGTCGCCACGGCATTTGAGTGTTAGTTGGTGTTGGAGGTCCCGGAGCAGCGACACTGAGCGCGTATATGAACCCACTCCGGGCAGCGTGCGCGTTGGGACAATGTTCCAGAACAAGAAGAAAGGCTTAGTCATGGTGCAACACTCCTTCGAGTGGGTTGTTTACCCGTAAACGCTGGGTCGCCAATTCCATCGAATCCGCAGGCGATTTCGTACCGATGCATCGCGATATCTCACAGGGTTGGATCATCCCCGGCGGCGTGAGCCGCAGTCATCGTCCGCCCTTGCCATTTCTTGACTGCTGCCCGCATCCACCGCCTGAACGGAACGGTAACCATTAGCCCAAAGGTACGTCTATTCAGGGATGCGCGTACATCGAGAGGCTCAAATGCAAACATATGGTCGTCCATTCGTAAGAGGCCAAACCTTCGAACATTTTCAACGCGCCAACCAATTGCCGACACGTTCGAGATGACTTGCTTTGAACGGTTTGCGATGGCTGTTCGATCGATTCCCCGAAGCACGGCAATAATACTATTGCCCGCTCGGGGTTACCTGCGGTTTAGCAGATTTCCCGCGTACTGCAGGAACCTCTTATGGATCGTGAACATCACCATGCCATCCATATGGCCGCTTCGTGAAGACAATGCAACATTGGGAGTAAGATTGCAGGCGTCGACACAGAGATCGCCGACCGCATCACGGGTGGCGCCTACATTTGCGCCATGGGTAGCTATGCCTAGGGCGCGCTGAACCTCATTGGGATCAAGCTGCCAGTCTAGCCCCGTGAAGGGATATTCCGTCACCTATCCGGTGACGAATGATGCCTTCGCGCCGAAGTTTACGATCATAGATGAAACCCACAAACGTGCGATAGCCCGTTTGGGTAGCAGCACTCGCATGGCAAGGTGAACGGAGATTGCAGACTATTTTAACCGACACGGCCCACATGCCACGAATACAGTCAAAGACGTCATTGGCGATCAGCTTACCCGGCGCGGAGACACTTCCAAAGCCGAAGGTTGGACCGGTTTTGCGACCGATTACACCTGATGGCACGCCTGTTCTGGGGTCGATGCAATATGACAACCTGTTCATGAATACCGGCAGTCATACGATTGGCGCCAATTCTCGGGTGGTTTGACTCAAACTCCGATCGACCATTCGCTGGGCCACAGCTGGGCGATGTCGCGCAAACAGATTGTCCGGATCCGGGCAAAGTAGTCGGCTCAAAGTCAGAGGTGCCCTATCGGCGTGTGCAATAGGCGGGGTTTTGTCGGTTCAGGAAATAGGTGTTGACAGACAACCGGGTACGTCTACCGTGGGTTACATGGTAGCGAACATGAATCATATCCGGTTTCCTGTTCTGAACCGCCGGGCTCCCCGGGCGGTCGACGCATAGCGTTCTTCCCTACCACCCGGGGCTCTTCAAATCCTTGAAAAGTGTAGGCAATATATTGCCGCTCCCGGGAGTAAGACTATGTCCACAACCAATACCAATACCCATAAACATCACGGCACCGGTGCGCCCTGGCCGAACCGGAAATGCCTCACTAGACGAAGCGCGTTCTCGCTGACCCGCAGTGACCGGACGTCGCTTGAACGGCTACTGCTGGACAGGGCGCTGTTCGAAACACCCTACCCGATCATCCTGACCGGCTTTCTGCGTCACAAGCTACGCACCGCGATACCGGCCCGCGAACCGGCCTCCGAGGATCTGGTCACCGGCGGCTGTCATGTGGTGTACATGATCAGCGGCGGCGGTGTTCAAAGCGGTGTCCTGACATTTGACCTGATGCAGCGCCCCGGTGTCATACGGGTCGCCTCGATGCTGGGCGCGACCATGATTGGAATGCGTCGGCACCAGCGTGCCCCGATGCTGCGTGAGGACGGAACCGTCGACACGCTCGTGATCCTCGAAACCTTACCGCATCAGGATATTGCGGCGGTCTAGGCCGCCCAATTCGCTTCAGGCCAGCGCTATCCAATCCATGAATTTCTTAAACGCGCTTCAGCGCATTGCACGCAAAGGAACAACACCATGCAAAAATCCATGACCCAGTCGAACCTGCTGCGCCGCCGCCCCCGACTCGACCTCTGCCAGGAGGATTTCAACATCCTAGAGTCACTCGCCGAAGGCGGGTTTCGACGCAATCCAGACCTTGCGAATCGCTTGTTCGATGAACTTGATCGCGCGCGTATAGTACCCGCGAAAAAGCTCCCACCCCATGCTGTTTCGCTTGGCCGGACAGTGACCTATCGCGACGAAACTACCGCGCATGAAAGCACTGTCAGGCTGGTCCTGCCAGAAGATGCCGACATCTCACAGCAACGCGTTTCGGTCATGACCCCCATCGGCGTCGCACTCATCGGTCTCTCCGAAGGTGCAGTCTTCCACTGGCAGACACTAGAAGGCGAGCGTCGCGCGCTGACCGTACTCAGGGTCGCTTCGGGCAATCCTGAGGACGAGCTTTCCCTCTAGTGCATGGTTGATGCCGGGCGCGTGACGTGCCCACTTATCTGCTATCTGGCACCGTAACTCCGCCTCCGACCGATCCGGGCTGCATCCTTGGAGGTGCAGCCAGCGCCCCCGGCAATTCAAGAAATTTATGAATCAGCAATCTTGCATAACATATCCGTCCTGCGGGGAAATGGCCTTGACCTGCAGAATCTGCCGCAAGATGGGACTGTTGCATTAATCGATTGCCGCAGCGATCTTCGCGTAATTAGACGATCAGGCATCGGCGCATCACCCGCGCCCAGAAACCTATTGCTATCGGCATCGGTTTGGAGGCCGCACAACTTGAACCATCTAACCGCGACCTCATGACATACCTTTCTCGACCTCATCCTGATTGAGAACGCCTTGCACAGCGGTTGAGGATCAAATAACTGGCTCTATGGTTGGCATAAGACAACTTATCTGCCCGCGCATCCATCACCCGACCAAAATTGTCCGCGAAAAGTGACTAAATCAATGAACAATATCGATGAAAAACTGCACCCAATCTTTGCGGAAGTGATGCGGCGCAATGCCGGTGAGCCTGAATTCCACCAAGCCGTACACGAGGTGATGGAAAGTCTCGGGCGCGTCGTCGCAAAGAAGCCGGACTACCTCGAGCACGCACTCATCGAACGGATCTGCGAACCCGAGCGCCAGATCATCTTTCGCATTCCATGGGTCGACGATCTGGGGAACGTCCAGATCAATCGCGGGTTTCGCGTTCAGTTCAACTCGGCTCTTGGCCCTTACAAGGGTGGAATGCGCTTCCACCCGTCCGTTAATTTGGGCATCATCAAATTTCTCGGTTTTGAGCAGATATTCAAAAACGCGTTGACTGGACTGCCGATCGGTGGTGGCAAAGGCGGTACGGATTTCGACCCCAAGGGCAAATCCGATGGCGAGATCATGCGGTTTTGCCAATCGCTCATGACCGAACTGCACCGCCACATAGGCGAACAGACGGATGTTCCAGCAGGCGACATCGGTGTGGGTGGGCGTGAAATCGGGTACATGTTCGGCCAATACAAACGACTAACAAACCGCTATGAATCCGGTGTATTGACTGGAAAGGCCATTGCCTACGGCGGCTCCCGCGCCCGTACTGAGGCCACCGGTTTTGGCAATGCCTATTTCACTAAGGCTATGCTCGAGACCCGTAACACCGAGTTCGACGGCAAGCGCGTGGTGGTGTCGGGCGCGGGCAACGTTGCCATCCACACCATCGAAAAAGTGCAATCGCTTGGCGGCACGGTCATCGCCTGTTCGGATTCAAGCGGCTATATCATAGACGAGGCGGGGATTGATCTAGAACTTCTCAAGGAAGTCAAGATCGTCCGCCGCAAACGCATCTCGGAGTATGCACGGCTGCGCGGCGACGTGCATTTCTTACCAGTGGGCAAAGGTTCGATCTGGGATATCCCCTGTGAGGTGGCGATGCCTTCGGCCACGCAGAACGAACTGTCAGGCAAGGATGCGAAATCCCTAGTCAGGAACGGCGTGCTTGCTGTAAGCGAAGGTGCCAACATGCCTTGCGCACCTGAGGCGATCCGAATCTTGCGCGAGGCCGGCATCCTGTTCGGGCCGGGCAAGGCGGCGAATGCCGGGGGCGTTACGACCTCGGCATTGGAAATGCAGCAGAACGCCAGCCGCGACCGCTGGAGCTTCGAACAGACCGAACAGCGGTTGGCGCAGATCATGAAGAGTATCCACGACCGATGCGCTGAAACTGCCGATGAATACGGCGCTCCCGGGGATTATGTTCTGGGCGCCAACATCGCAGGTTTCGTCCGAGTTGCCGAAGCGATGCGGCTGCTTGGAGTAATCTGAGTCGGCCCCGCAGGATGGCGAAAGACAAGGGAGATCTCTTATTGGCCCGGCAGCTTCCGCTCACAGGGGAGCAGGTTCTAAGGCAAGCAAAGATCGCCTAGGCTTCCGCGCCGCAAGACCTCGATGAAATTTCCGGTCGCCGCAAACATGCAGCGCACGTGGCGGTATCTGCTTGCGGTCACACAGTGCAGCGCTTCGGTTTCTGAGAGTGTTTGCAATTCGGCAGATGCCAGCGGTTTGTCATCTCCCTTGAATTTTAAGGTGCTCGATGCAAACAGGGCGCTTTCGCTATCGTCGAAATGACCCACCAGCTATCGCGCGATAGGTCTTTCTGACTTTATTTTTCGGGCCGCTGATGTGGTGCAGGCGATCGGCGTCATCGGTCAGCAGCAAAGTCCCGATGCCTGCTTGTCCAAGCGGCCAATGGTTGAGATCGCTGGATTGCGGCGTCTCCGGCGCGCTGGCGGGATATAATGGTCTACTGTGCGCGCATATTTGTGCGAGCACATCACGCCCAGAGGCTTATTCATCAGCACGGTCAATGCCCGCAAGTGGATCGAGTGCTTTAATCCCGATTGTCATGCGGCGCGACAAATCCGCACTATGAATAACCCCTGGCTTGTATGATGTCAGATCGAAACAATGATCTGCGATACGAGCTCGGCGGTGTTGCTGACATCGAACTTCCGCATCAGCTTCGCGCGGTGAGACTCCACCGTGCGGACCGAGATGCCGAGTTGCTCGCCGATTTTCCGAGACGTCATTCCCTGACCAATAAGCGGTGCAATTTCGCGTTCACGACCGGTCAGGTTCACAGACTGGTACTGCCTCTTGTCCTGGATGCGGTCGAAGCTCCAGATCATGAGCTTGAACGGATCCTCGGGCGTGAGCGTGATGCCCCTGGCACGTGCCCAGAAGAGCTCCTTCTTCGCCGTCTGCATGAATCGCTCGTCTTCGTAGAGCGTGGTGGCCCCCTTGCGCAGCGTTTCCTCGCAGTTTTCTCCGATGCGCTTGAAATCGGCGATGGTCGGGTAGAGGAGCTGGACAGACTTGTTGACAAGCTGGACTCGTGCAAAGCCGAACAGCGTCTCTATGGCGCGGTTGATCTCAACGATCCGCCGATATCGCACCATGATCTGAGCAACAGGCGATTCGCGAAAGGCCAGGAGACCGGCCTTCTCGGGTGTCGATGTGTCGATCATGAAGCCTCCCCCCGACCCATCTATCAGTAGAACTACTGAGATATACGCGTAGTTCTACGAATACCACCTAACAGTTGTGCGTGATACCATTTTCTTCGAGGAGGACTTTTTCATGACTAGGCGGATTTCCATCATCGGAAGTGGGCACTCGAAGTTCGGGCGCCTGGACAAGAACCTCGAGACATTAATCGTCGAGGTCACGCGAGAAGCAGTCGAGGAGGCAGGTGTCGATCCCGCCGATATCGACGCGGTGTTCCTGGGTCACTTCAATTCGGGACTGGTGACAGACGGCTTTGCCTCGTCCCTGATCCATCAGGCTTACCCTGAACTGCGCTTCAAGCCTGGCATGAGGGCGGAAAACGCCTGTGCATCCGGCTCTGCGGCGATCCATGCCGGCATGAACTCGATCCTGGCGGGCAAGTCGAAGACCGTGCTCGTGGTGGGTGCAGAGAAGATGACTCACCGCTCGACGCAGGACGTTACCCTCGCCCTCGCAGGTGCAGGTTACCAGAACGACGAAGAAGAAAAGAAGCTCAGTTTTCCCCAGGTTTTCGGTGTTGCCGCGCAGGATTACACCAGCCGGTACGGAAGTCCGCTGGATGCGATGGCGCGGATCTCCGTCAAGAACCATGCCAACGCCATGCGCAATCCACTGGCGCACATGCAGAAGGAATTCACCTTCGAGGAGACATCTCAGGTCACCAACAAGAACCCCGAGATCGCGCCACCACTTCGCTTGACGGACTGCTCCTTGGTCACCGACGGAGCTGCGGCGGTGATCCTTACGACCGAAGAGAATGCAGCCTGTTTCGACAAGGCCGTCCGCTTCCGCTCCGCCGTGCATGTGAGCGATTTGATCCCGATGTCGAGCCGCGACTTTCTTGCCTTTGAAGGGCCCGAGCGCGCGTTTGCCAAGGCATTCGAGGAGGCCGGTCTGTCACTCGGTGATGTTGATTTCGCAGAAGTCCACGACTGCTTCACCATCGCGGAACTACTGACCTACGAAGCGATGGGGCTCATGCCCAAAGGGCAGGGCGGCAAGGCACTTGAGGAAGGTATCGTATACCGGGACGGGAAGCTTCCTGTGAACCTCTCGGGCGGCCTGAAGGCAAAAGGCCACCCGGTCGGTGCGACGGGTGTGTCGATGCATGCCATCTCCTACCGTCAGCTGACGGGACAGGCGGGCGACATGCAGCTCCCCGATGCAGGCGTCGGACTTGTCTTCAACATGGGTGGGTCAGCGGTGGCCAACTACGTCTCGGTCCTGGAAGCGCAGAAATCCTGAAAACATGAACATCGCAAAATGGCTTCACCAGACGGCTCTCGTGCGTCCCGATGCTCCGGCCATCCGGCTCGGGAAGCGCCTGCACGCGAACTATGCCGAGTTCGCCTTCCACAGCTGGGCTATCGGAAGCCACCTGCAGTCCCAGTATGGCATCCGACCGGGTGATCGCGTGGCGCTCTTCGCCAAGAATTGCGCCGAATACCTCGAGATGCTCTATGGCGTGATCTGGATCGGTGCGATCGTGGTTCCGATCAACAACAAGCTGCACCCGCGGGAAGCTGCCTGGATCATCGGGAATTCGGAAGCCAAGCTGGTCATAACCGAGACAGGTGATCTGTACTCCCGTCCTGGTGATCTGGATGTCGCATGCCGTGAAGTCGGGATCCGTGCACCGGAGTTCGCGGGCACTATCGGCCGGTCGCATGCCGACCAGTATCGCCCTCCGGTCGATGCCGAAGAGGATGACATCGCGTGGCTGTTCTATACGTCGGGCACAACCGGCCGTCCCAAGGGCGTGATGACAACGCACCGGAACCTGCGCATGATGGCGACGAGCTACGCGCTGGATGCCGACCTCGTATCCTGCCGCGACCATTCCCTCTACGCGGCTCCCATGTCGCACGGGGCAGGGCTATACAACTTCCAGTTCGTGCGCGCCGGTGCCTGTCATGTCATCCCAGAATCGCAGGGTTTCGATCCTGCTGAAATCCAGGCCCTCGCCCAGTCGCTGGGCAACCTTGTCTTCTTTGCGGCGCCGACAATGGTGATGCGACTGGTCAGGCATGCAGAGCAGACCGGTTATCGCGGGGAGGGCATCCGGACCATGATCTACGGCGGCGGACCGATGTACCTGGCGGACATCACAAAAGCGCTGGAGACTTTCGGGCCGCTTTTTGTCCACATCTACGGGCAGGGCGAGTCCCCGATGACCATCACTGCAATGCCGCGGGATGTGGTTTCCGACAGGATTCATCCTCGCGCCGATGCTCGCAGGGCGTCTGTCGGTATTGCCCAGTCATGTGTCGAAGTCCGTGTCGTCGACGATAACATGAAGAACAAGCCGACGGGAGAAGTTGGCGAAATCATCGTGCGCGGCGATACGATCATGAAGGGTTACTGGAAAAACCAGAAAGCAACCGACGAAACCATCGTCGACGGATGGCTCAAGACCGGCGACCTCGGAGCGATGGACAGCGAAGGGTTTCTGACCCTGACGGACCGGTCAAAGGATGTCATCATCTCGGGCGGCACCAACATCTATCCCCGGGAAGTGGAGGAGGCTATCCTTGAACATGACGGTGTTTACGAGGTGTCGGTGATCGGCAGCCCCAACACGGAGTGGGGAGAAGAGGTCGTGGCCTTCGTGGTGATGAACGACTGGGCCACTTGCGACAGGGATGCGCTGGACACCTGGTGTCGAAGCCGTATCGCCTCGTTCAAGAAGCCCAAAAAATACGTGTTCGTTCACGAGTTGCCGAAGAACAGCTACGGCAAGGTTCTGAAGACCAGTCTACGAGAACGTCTCGCGGTTGCAGAAGAGGATCTGTGACGAGACAACCGGAAAAATCCAAGAAGTAAGGGAGGAACCAAATGAAGCGCAGACATTTCCTGGCAACGAGCGCGGCCGCCGCTGGCGGTGCGTTCGTGATGGGTACACCGTCGATCCTGCGGGCGGCGACGTCACTCAAGTTCGACAGCTACGTGTCCGATACCGCCGGACCGTCCTGGATCGACAGCTGGTATCTCGACGAGCTCGAGAAACGGACCAACGGCGAGGTGGAAATCCGCCGCTACTGGTCGGGATCGCTGAACAAGGTCGGCGAGCATCTCGGGGCGGCCCGTGATGGCACGTCCGAAATCACGCTGATTTCGCCCGGCTACTACCAGGCGGAGCTGCCGGTGACGCGCGGCCTCGAGTGGTACTACCGCATGAACTACGCCGACGCACTCCAGCGGGTATGCCGCGAGGTATACGAGAACTACGAACCGCTGCGCGCTGAATGGGAGCAGCGGCATCGCTCGAAGGTTCTCTACTGGACTAACTGGAACTATGCGCCGCTGGTCATGCGCGAACCCATCGAATCCCTCGAGGACCTCAAGGGCAAGCGTATCCGCGGATACGGTGTTGCGACTGACGTCATCGAGGCGCTTGGCGGAACCGCCATCCCGATGGCGGCGGGCGAGGTCTACCAGGCACTTGAACGGGGCATCCTTGACGGGGTGTATGGCTTCGACTTCGTCACCGCTGTGGCCTACAAACTTCATGAAATTGCGCCGAACTTCTACGATATCGGCGATGGCCCCCACGCGCCCGCGGCAACGATCATGAACAAGCAGGTCTACGATGGACTACCCGATGACGTGCGGACCGTTTCGGACGAGATTGTCGGCGAGATCTACGGCGGCAAGTTCACCGAGATATACGAGGATGTGCTGGCCAGCTACGTGGAGACGGCGACCTCGGAAGGCGTGACGCTGAACAAGGTATCTGACACCGAGAAGCAGCGCGCTCGCGATCTCGTGCAACCGGCCCAAGTCAACAAATGGGTCGAGGAGACCGCGCCCCAGGCAGGCATCGACGGTGAAGAGATGCAGTCGATGATTTCGGATGCGATCTCGAAATATGATCCTGAAGGCACGCTCAGGCGCCCGTATGAGATCAGCCAAGAATCGTAAACACGTCGAACGATAACGCGCGACCGCTCACGAGGTAAATCATGAACCTAATCAGGAAAATCCTGAAATTGATCTCCGATGCCTTCGGAGCGGTCGCGATGCTCTTCCTTGCTTTCCTGATGTTCGGCATCACGGCAGATGTCATCACACGGGCAATCACCGGCAATCCGATCTCCGGCGTCTTCGAGATGTCCGAGCTCAGCCTGGTGATGATCGTCTTTCTCGGCGCAATGTGGGCTCAGAACGATCATGCGCATATCCGGGTCAACATCCTGACCAGGAAGCTGTCCGGGCTTCCGCACCGGATCGCGATGGCGTTTTCCTGGGGATGCGGAGCACTCGCACTCTTCATGTTCGCATGGTCCTCCACCCAGGAGGCAATCTATTCCGTCTCGATCTGGGAATTCCGCTGGGGCTACATCCAGTTTCCGATCTGGTGGACCAAGGTTGGCGTTGCTGTCGGGCTCTGGCTTGCCGCGATCCAGATGACTTTCCATGCGGTTACCGCCCTCATTCACGATGAGGCGGAAGAGACGTCGAGCGTAGCAGAAGCATGATCCGCCACTGCCCGCGCTGCCCGCGCTGCAACTGAGAGGTACCCCATGGATCCGTCACTGGCGCCGTATATCGCGGTCGCGCTCATCTTCTTCTTCATGGCCTTCGGCGTCCCTGTCTTCGCGGCTCTCGCATTGTCCGGGGCGGCGGGGATCATCATGGTCGAAGACTTCGCGGTCATCATGACACGTCTGAAGTCCCTGCCGTACTCGACCACGGCCGTCTACACCCTGGTGATCATTCCCCTGTTCATCCTGATGGGGTCATTTGCCCATCATGCCGAGGTCGGCAAGAAACTCTTTCAGGTCTCGAGCAAATGGGTCGGACATCTTCCCGGCGGTCTTGCGATGGCGTCGATCCTTACGAGCGCGGGATTTGCTGCCACATCGGGTTCATCGGTTGCTACCGCGGCGACGGTTGGCAGCGTTGCCCTTCCCGAGATGAAGAAAGCCGGGTACGAGCCGTCTCTTGCTGCGGGCGCGGTGGCTGCGGGTGGCGTTCTCGGCGTTCTGATCCCGCCGAGCGTCCTGCTGATCTTCTACGCGGCGCTGACGGAGACCTCAGCGGGAAAGATGCTGATTGCCGGATTTGTACCGGGACTGCTGACCACCGTCGTTTTCATGATCGGCATCTACTTCATCGCAAAGAACGGCGCCTCGCGGAACGCCGTGACCCCACGCGCCGGTTGGGGAGAGGCTGTCGTCGGAACCGGCAAGGCCTGGCAGGTACTCATTCTCTTCATGGTAGTGATGGGTGGCATATACCTTGGCCTCATGACGCCGACCGAAGCCGGTGCTCTGGGCGCGTTCGCCGCCTTTCTCATGCTTCTGTCACACCGCGGAGCGTGGAAGGAAGGCATACTCGGGAAGATAACCGAGAGCTTCCGCTCGACAATCGACACCACGGTAATGATCCTTTTCACGATCATCGGGGCGGGAGTATTCTCATACTTCCTGACGCTCGTGCAAGTGCCCAACCAGCTCGCCCAAGCAGTCGTCGATTCAGGCCTTCCGCCATATCTCGTTATCGCCTGCCTCCTGCTGGTCTTCGTTCCTCTGGGCATGTTCCTGGATGCGTTCTCGATGATGGTGATCGCGATCCCCATCATGTTTCCGACCGTGCGCTCACTTGGTTTCGATCCCATCTGGTTCGGTATCCTCACGGTGAAGATGTGCGAAATCGGTCTGATCACGCCACCGGTGGGGCTGAACTGCTTTGTCATAGCAGGGATCGACAGAGAGACACCCTTGCCGACGATTTTCCGAGGAGCCCTGTGGTTCGTCGCCATGGAATTCGTCACGATAATCATCCTGTTCGCATTCCCGGGTATCATCACCTGGCTGCCGAACATGATGGTCATGAACTGACTTTGCCCGGGCATAGCCCGGCACCTGGGAGGAAATTATGCTGACATTCGCAACGGGACCCGCTCTGATCACCGGTGGAGGCTCCGGCATTGGCCGGGCGACGGCGGTCATGCTGGGAAAGGCGGGCGTTGCAGTCGTCGTGGCCGATATCGATCTGGCATCGGCCGAAGAGACTGCCGCCATCATTACGGGAGAAGGCGGCAACGCGATCTCCGTCGGTCTGGACGTCACGGATGTCGATGCCATCGACGGTGCCTTCGAGACGGCTGAGAATTGGAAGGGGACGGTCTCGATCCTCGTCAACAGTGCGGGCATCCTTCGTGTCCAGCCGTTCGATACCTTCTCCCCGCGGGATTTCAACGACGTCATGAACGTGAACGTCACGGGCAGCTTCCAGTGCGCTCAGCGTGCATCCTATGGCATGATGGAAGCTCGGTATGGCCGGATCATCAATCTGTCGTCGGTTTCAGGTTTTCGCGCCGGTGTGGGTCGTACGGCCTACGGGACATCGAAGGCCGCGGTCGCCCAACTCACCCGGCAGATGGCCCTCGAACTCGGCCGCTATGGTGTAACCGCAAACGCGGTTGCGCCGGGCGCCACGATGACCAACATGACCGCTGCCGCCTACACAGACGAGAACAAGGCAGAATTCCTCAAAATGATCCCGTCGGGCTTCATCGCAGTGCCTGAAGATATCGCGCCGTCCATCGTTTTCCTGGCGTCAGAGCAGGCGCGCTACGTTAACGGGCATACGATGCCGGTAGATGGTGGATACCTCGCCTCCGGGATGACTCAGACGGCCGGTCTCGAGGTCTGAACCGCAACCACTTATATGCAATTAGTTTCAAATCGCAACTCTCACGCGTTGGTTCCTTCCGAACAGTTGTAACAGACCGATGTCGTCGAGGACATAGAGCCCATCAGTTTACTTTGCCAAGGACACGTCGGTACGGCGCCGCTTCAGAGCTGCAAGGCCTGCATTTATGTCAAGCCTTTGTGCATTGGCTCGACGTACCATCTCGCGCATGAAGCCACCCGAGTTGCGGACAGGATATTTGGGATGATCTCGTCCCGCATCAACCAGAAGAAGGCAGAGCGCCAATCCGTGATCGTCCAAGGTGCTCTGACCCTCAAACCAGACTGACGGATGGATATCGAGCATCGGCAATAATTGCCAGGCCGCCTCGATGATGTCGTGGTCTCTGAGTGGTCGGCTTTGTTCCCGGCGGGCATCAAGCATCATGCGTAGGCCGTCGCCAGCAATGTCGTACAGTGTCTCAGGCGTCAAAGTGGGTGACACGGGGCAGGGCAGTGATGGCGGCGCCTCACTGTCTGCAAATTCCTCGCGTTTTGTAGAGTTATCCACAGCACTAGGCTGCTCTACATTTTGAGAGTCTTCCTTGGTGTTCTGTATAAAGGGCCGGAAGTTTTCCGCTGGTTCGCCGGAAGAAAGCCCGTGTTTTTCAAGCCAGTCGTCGATGCGGTCGCACAACTCGGAACTTGCCTTCAGGTGGGCGGTAAGCCGGTCCATACCTAGGCGGCTCAACGCATCGCTGCGTGGCCAGCTTGCGAAACTGGCAAGAATATCTGCGACCTGCGGATCCTCAGTGGCCCGGGAGGGCAGGGCGGAGATGGCACGCTTCATGTGCCGCAAGTGCAGGGACCGAAGATCTTTCAAGGTGCGCAAATGCTTCCGTTCCGCGCGGAGCCGGTCGCGAAGGGCAATGAACTCCTCCAGGCGCGCGATCAGCGGCGTGAGGATCAAGCCGAGACCGGCGCGGCCATAGCGAGCCCCGTTCGCCGCGACGCGTTTGACGATCAGGCCGAGCCTTGCCAGCGCGGCCTCATCCGAGCGCAACTGGCGCGGCGTCTTGCCAAGTTCGACCGCTGCGAGGTCTTGCGTCCCAAAGAACACCGGTTCGCGGTGCGGGGAGATCCAGTCGGAGGCGCGGGTGCGCCCGATGATGTAGTTCAGCACCGCGAGGCGCGCCGGGCGCAGACCGATATGCGGGGCTATCTCCGAGAGAAGCGCCATTAAAGCGCCTTTGGTCCAGACGTCCGGCAAGGCCGGGTGGTTTCGAGTGGAGTTCATATCTTGTCCTTGTCAGTATGGGACAAGGCCGCAACAGGGCATTCGCATCCCGGCAAGAGATACGTTTTTTCTTTGCCTTGACCGTCGGGGCTGCTAGAACAGGGTCACAGTTTGAGTTGACCTATCGGAACGCCAATTCCGTTGCTCTTTGAGCCCCTCGCATGGTTGCCGCCTTGCGGGGGTTCTCTTTTCTGGGGTGTCGAGTCCTTCTATGGGGTTTGGGATCAGTAATTGACCTGCTCAGAGCCGTAAGTGCCCTCGTGATCTTCCCAGTCGACAAAGACGGCACGGACCCGGATGCTCGGGCAGGTGGCCCCGAAACCTTCGTCGCCCTGGAAGGCTGGCGGTAGGTCGCCCGGGGAGGCGATACGCCATCGAAACTGTCCGGTGCTGTCGTAAGAACCATGCCGGATCAGGTCCGTGCGTCGACAATGCTCGCCTTCGCCAACCACCCATTGGGACAAAGAAGCGTCAAACACATCAATGGAGCGGATGAAGGCGAAGGCGGACCCGCTGACATCGATATCAGCACCATGTCCGACAGCCTGCGCGAGATGGAGCCCTTCCATCTGGGGGGCCGGGGAAACTGCTGGCCCGGGATTGACCCCCGCCAGCCTGTAAAGGCGCGCGACCGGATCCGGCGTTTCAAGCGCCGCGCGCATCGGGCAGCGCCAGATCTGCAGTGGTGGCT
Organism: Roseovarius sp. MBR-51; assembly: GCF_053628575.1. NCBI lineage: Bacteria > Pseudomonadati > Pseudomonadota > Alphaproteobacteria > Rhodobacterales > Roseobacteraceae > Roseovarius > Roseovarius sp. MBR-51. Next base: position 61,166 of record NZ_JBRJGQ010000010.1, on the reverse strand, counting down.
CGACCGGCCAGGGAGTGATGCGGCGGATGAACTCCGCACGCGCCCGCGCACAGGGAACCGACGCAGGCCAACCGCCTGCGAGGCATAGGAGGATCGCACAATCGATCTGGTAGCCTTGTGCGGCGGCAGGTTTGGCAGCAAGCGGTGTAAGCCCGATCGCGATGATCGCGGCAGTTGACAGAAGCCGCCTCATAACAGAGCGCCGCCGCTAAACTGTTGTCGTATAATAAGACTTATGTTAATTATGTCATGATTACTGACATATTTTGCGCTTCGTTTCATTGGAACATCTCCTGGTAAGCGTCAAGCACAAAGCGGACTTCGGCCTGCGCGGAAGCTGATGCTGCGGCGAGGCAATTCAGATAGGTTTGTGCCTCATCGAAGTAGGTGTTGAACTCGGCTCTGATGTCATCGCCGTACTCGTTCAGGAGCGCAGGCGAGGCCGCCAGCTCCGGCCGCGATGGCAACACGCAGTCCATCGCCAGCGTCTCGGCGGTTGCTGGGATCGCTAGGGCGATGAATGTGCTACATGCCAGCAACCGCGACATCTGGTGGTCTCCCGACAATCTGTGGGCGAATCGTGTGTCGGACCTATCACCAAAAAAATATCGTAATCAATCAAAAGATATTTATTGACCATCTAAAGTGTTTTCCGATACATCGCCGCATATCTTGTGACATGCACTGTTTGAAGCGGTGCAAAAGCAGGTTACTTCCGTAGGAACTTCTTTCCTTCGGAGGCAAAATGGCAGGAACAAAATACCCCGTGATCCTAACATCGCACATGCAAGAGGCGATTCAAGGTGGGGCATGGATCGAGGTGGAATGCGTTGAGGCCCCGGAAAAGGGCGGCAATACGCATAGGGGTGGCTGGACGGTTTTCGTCTGCTCCAATGACGGTCAAGGCGGTGTGCACCGGTCGGTCTATGTGACCAACCGGGATCTTAAACCACGCGTCTTCAAGACCGCAGCAGGGCTCATGAGCTTCTGCCTGGAGCTCGACGCAAAGGTATTCAGCTGCCCTCTCCGAGAAGGTGAGAGAGGCACGTGGGAGTTTGAGACGACAAGGTATCCTACCAGCGGCTAGCCTCGTTCTCTGGGGGCTTTCAGGCCCTTCCACTTATGCACAATCCGTTATCGATCTCGATGCTCCAGACCGTGTTGGTCGACTGACCAGTAGCGTTCTCGACTTTGCAAGACCCCAACCCGAGCAAGGCGACATTGTCGCACGGTCTGAGGTCGTCCCTCTTGACTCACCACGCCTTTCTCCGCCTCGGGTCCCATCGGGCCGCCCTGCGGTCGAGACTATGATCCTTGATGTGGGTTCGGTCTACGCGGACCACCCGGCCCTGCGCAGGGCCGGGATGTCCTCTCGCGACTGGCTCGCATTCTTTCGCGCCAACATCGCTATTGAAAGCGCATTTGATCCAGGCGCGCGGTCGCATGTCGGCGCAATCGGGCTTGGGCAGTTGATGCCGGACACTGCACGCGTGCTTGGCGTCGATCCGCATGATCCTGAGCAAAACCTGCATGGCTCCGCCCGCTACTTGCTGACACAACTTGATCGTTTTGGCACGCCGCAGCTTGCGCTCGCGGCCTACAACGCCGGCCCCGAAGCTGTGGCGCGCCATGGCGGGATTCCCCCCTACCGCGAAACCCAAGGCCATGTCCGCAAGGTCATGGCCGTCTACGCCCAATCAATCGGAGACCAAACATGAAACGCATTGACTACACCCGGGCGGTATTGGCCGCGTTGCTGATGTTGGCTGCGGCCCCGGCGCTCGCACAAGACCTTAGCCCGGTCTCTGACATGATCGACAACATCATCGACGCGGTGACGGGTCCGATCGGTCGTGGCCTCGGTGTGCTCGCTCTCGTGGGATCGGGTGTCATGATGTTTTTCGGGCGCCTCAACTGGCCGATCTTCGTCGCCGTGTTTGTCGGCGTGGTGCTGATCTTTTCGGCCGAGACCATCATCGACGGCTTTGCGGCTCCTTGATCTGACCGACCGCAGAGACCTCCATGCGCGACACACCACTCTTTCTGGGGCTGACCAAGCCGCCACGGATATTCGGTCTCCCGATCGGATATTTTGTGGCGCTGGTCTTCGCATCCGTGATCCCTTTCATTCTGGTTGACGACATGCGGTTCCTGCTGGTTTTCCTCGCGGGCTACCCACCGCTTTGGCTGGTCGCAGACCGCAATCCACATCTGTTTCAGATTTTGAACGTGGTGATGTCGCGCACCCCGCGAACGAGTGTGCGATCCTGTAATGGGGGCGATCTCTATGTCGCGTGAGTTTCGGGGGTTAATTGCCAGCAGCGCTGTTCGGGATGCACTTGGGGACAAGGTTTTGAAAGCCGAGCGTCTTGGGCGGCACCTACCTTACATTGCTGCGGTGCGAGACAATGTCATCCTGACGCGGCAGGGTGATCTGATGGCGTCGGTCACGCTTGGCGGGATCGACAGCTTCACCAGCGATGACGCCCGGATCGATGAGATCAGTGAAGGCTTTGCCCGGATCGTCAGTCAGTTGGGCGAGCGTTTCGGTTTCCACATCAACAAGGTATCACGCCCGGATGTCGCGGACCTTGCTGCGCCTGACGGTATGCCTTTTGCAAATGCGGTAGACGCGGCGTGGCAGAGAAGCCTGCGCGCACGTGACCTGAAAGCCCGCACCTTGATGCTGACAGTATTGATGCGTCCGTCGATGCCGCAGGCATTCTCGAAGGTTCTGGGCGCCCTTGGAGGCGGCCGCGATTTCCAGAAAGACATCGATACGCGAATTGTTGCCCTGGAAGAGGCCATGACGCTGCTCATGGCCATGTATTCCGACGCAGGTGCAGCGCGCCTGACAGTCTCGAGCGGGGACTGGCTTGCAGTGTTGGCCGCGGTTCACGGACAGAGCTACGGCAAAATCATCGCGGCCCCCGGGCAACTGTTGGCTGACACGATGAGCAATTTCGACGTCAGCTTTCAAGGCAAAACCATGCGGCTGGAAAGCGGCGACAGTGCACGATACGGCGCGATTTTCGGGATAAAATCCTATCCCAGTCGCACCTGGCCAACCATGCTTGACGCGTTGGAACTGCCCTATGACATCACGATCACCAACTCTTTCACGCCGCGGCGCGCCAATGAGATGGTTGAGCGCATTCAACGCACCTTTCGCCAGCGGGGTGCCTCCGAGGATGCTGGTGTCAGCCTGACAGAGCAATTGATCGAAGCCGCCGACGCCGTGGCATCCGGCCGGTCGACCTTTGGGACACATCACGCCTCCGTGCAGGTTTTCTGTGACAGCGCCGAGGAACTGGAACAGGCAGCTTCCGAGATCTGGCGTGCGGGGCAAGAGACCGGTGCCGTTCTGGTCCGGGAATCCTGGGCCGCAAAGGCACTCTATTTCGCGCAAGCGCCCGGAAACTGGGCCTACCGGATCCGTGACGGGATCGTTTCGTCGCACAATTTCGCGGAACTGGCGGCCTTTCACAAGACACGGCCAGGGCGCGGACCTGAGGCCAGCCCATGGGGCAAGACGATCACGGCCTTCCCGACCGTGACCTCCAGCCTCTACCGGTTCAACTTTCACGAAGCGGGGCGCCGGATCGATGAGCCAAGCGTCGGGCACACGCTTGTTCTGGGCCGCACCGGGTCCGGCAAGACACTCGGCACGGCTTTTCTCATGGCACAGGCCCGAAGAGTGGGTGCGCGAGTCATCGTTTTCGACAAGGATCAGGGGTTGGAGATGGCGATCCGCGCTTTGGGTGGCAGCTACAGCGAAATCAAGGTGGGCCAGCCCACCGGCTTTAACCCGATGACCACGGAGACCGATGCGCGGGGGGCCGCCTGGCTGACAGATTGGCTCGGCGACATTCTGGCCCGTCACCGTCCATTTGAGACGGTCCAGACCGCAGCACTGAACGAGGCGGTTCGTCAGATCGCCGCCGCGGAGCCGGGCCTCAGAACCTTCGACGGTTTGGCAAGTCTCGTGGCCTCCACCGATGATGATGGCGACCTGGTGTCCCGCGTGCGGGAATGGACAGAAGTCGGCCGGTACGGTTGGCTTTTCTCAAGGCCCAGTGCCCAGGCGATTGCCATTGGCGAGGATGTCCTTGGTCTCGACATGACCGAACTTCTGGACCAGGACGCAGAACGCTCCGCCCTGCTCGCCTATCTCTTCCGCCGTATCGAGCGCGTGATCGAGGATCGCAGACCAACAATCATTGTGATCGACGAGGCGTGGAAGATGTTGGCTGACGATATCTTCGTCAAGCGCCTCCATGACTGGCTGGTTACCATGCGCAAGCGCAACTGCGTGGTGATGATGTTGACCCAGACACCGGGCCATCTGGACCAAAGTTCGGTCGGCCAGATCATCGCGGAAAGTGTGGCAACCCAGATCCTGTTTCCCAATCCACGGGCAAATCCGGAGGATTACAGCATCCTGCGCCTGAACGCGCGCGAGGCGGATTTTCTTTCCAGCCCGACAGCCGGGTTGCGGCTGGCATTGATCCGTTCTGGCGCCGACAGCGTGTTCGTCAATACCGATCTCGCAGGCTTGGGCGGTCTGGTTACTGTTCTTGGTGGCGGCAAGACCGGCGAGGAAAAGGCGCCTGCTGATTGGCGCAAGAAAGAAGAATTCTGGAAGGACATGATGTGAAAGCACGATTTTTTCTGTTGGTCGCCATGACGGTCCTGAGCGCTTGCGAAGGTGCATCAACAGGCGTGCGATCGCCCTGTTTTGAGCGGCCCGTTATGGCGTTCTCGGCCCCTGCTCCCGACCTTGTTTCACGGAATGCGCATTGTGATTTCCAGAGCTTCTAGAATGGCGATTCCGTTGGCCTTGGGTCTTGGCTCGCTTGCCTCCGCGCAGGGCGTGCCAGTGATCGATGGCTCCAACCTTGCCCGCGCTGTGTCTCGCGTCGAAGAGCTCGCACGCGACGCCTTGCGGCAGGGCCAGAAGCGCGATGCCCGCGAGGAACAAGCGGATATCTATCAAGAGCAGCTTGAAGCCTATGAGCGTTTCCTTGCGGAGACCACCGGTGTCACCGACCTGAGTGGGTTCGAGGCTGGTGGGCCTGGCTGGGCGAGCGCTGCAGAGACTTACCCAGCCCAGGAAGATCATCCTGATGCCGATCGCCTCTTCGGTGAGCCAAGCGACGTGGAGCGCATGATCATCACGGTGGCGCGGCGCTATGAGGGTCATCCCGGTGTTGCGGCCGCCGGTCTGACGCCACTGACATGGCGTATCTTGTTTCAGTCACTGATCAAGCAGGAAAGTCGTTTCAACAATGCAGCCGTCTCCCACGTGGGTGCGCGCGGTTTTTGCCAGCTGATGCCGGGCACAGCATCGGATCTCGGTGTGAACCCGTATGATCCTTGGGAAAACCTGGACGGTGGCGCACGCTACATTCTCACGCAACTGAACCGCTTCGGTCGGATTGATCACGCTCTGGCGGCCTATAATGCAGGCCCCGGCCGTGTTCTCGAATATGGTGGTGTGCCTCCTTTCGAGGAAACCCAGACCTACGTCCGGCGCATCAACGGCTATTACAACGACTATCTTGGCACCATCACCGGCGTCGACATGACGGGGTCACTGGCGGGCTTCGATGGTGCCTCGGCCGCCTGGGGCAACTGGGCGGATGCCTCGGTCGGCTATGGCGCCTACATGGGCACCCAGATCGATCAGGCCATGACGAGGATCGCGGCGCTTTTGCGTGAAGATCCGCCCGATAACGCAAAAGAGGCGCTGGACCGCTCCACCTATATGCTTGCTGAACGGGCGCGGCTCATGGCGCTGACGCTGCGTCTGCGCGCGGCCCACGTGAAAGTCGAAGCGGCACAAGGTTTGACCGAGGCCGCCGATCACCTGGAGCAATCCACTTTCTGGAGGTATTCCGATGAGGGCTGACACCCGCATTGCCGCAATTATTGTCGCGGGCACGCTCATGGCGGCACACCCGCCCCCAGCCTTCGCTCAGGGTGTGCCTGTGATCGATGGATCGAACCTCGCGCAGAATATCGAGCAGCTGCAGGCCGCGCTGCGCGATGCGGAAAACCAGCTCCAGCAAATCGAGGAATTGCGTACCCAGATCGAGCGCCTCACTGATATTCAGGGCCTTCTTGATGACGTCCTGGGTTCAATTACCGGCCTGAATGAAATCGCAGCCCTCTACAACGATGTGGAGGACCTGCGTGCCCGTGCCCAGAAGATCACCGATCTATCGGGTTTCATGGACAGTCTGTCGCTCGGGGATTTTGACAGCCTGCTGGACGATCTGCTCGATGGCGACGTCACCATGGGTGAGCGCCGCGCCGCAGATGCCATGCGCGAGACCATGGCCAGTGCGGGGTTCACCTCGGAAAAGCTCACCGAGCTGAACGACGCCGGGAACCCGCAAGGCGCTGCCATAGCCGATCTGGCGGCTGCCAATGCCATGGTTATCGGGCAAGCCCAAATTTCCTACGAGGAAGCCGCCCAGAGCATCGAGCGTATCGATGGGCTGGTGGAAGCGATTGGCGATCAGGAAACGCTCAAGGAATCGATCGATCTCAACACGCGTATGGCCGCGGAGACGAATTACATGCTGGGCCAGATGTGGCGCCTGAATGCCGCCCAAGGCTTGGCGCAAGGTCAGAACGGCATTGATTTCGCGGCCGAGCAGGCCCGCACACGCTCCTTCTTTGATTTCTCCGGCGCCGAGGACTGACCCTTGAATACATCACTCAAAGCACTTGCAGTTTTCATCGCCCTAGCAGGCAGTGCCTGGGCGGAAGACTTGCAAGACCTGCCCGACGATACGTTGCTCGGGGAGGTCGTCACTGCCACCGAAAATGGGGAGGAAGAGCGCCTCCTCGATCTCATGCGCGAGGTACAGGCAAGAGGGCTCTTGATGTTCCCGAAGCCGCAAACCTGCAACTTCAGCTATCCGGACACTGAGTTTTTCGGCAACGAGATTTTCCGTGGAGCGGTTCGACGGGGCTTCGGCACCGACCTGAGAGAGCTTGCAATGTCGCAGGGCTTCTGCGGCTGCATCTATGATCTCGGGTCGCTCGATGCGTTCACAACAGAACGGGTCGACAAGCCTGCGCATGCGCTCACAGCGGCGGATTTCAATACCATGCGCCGGTATCGAAACGCTGATTGGAATGCCATTGATCAACGGTATGCAACCTTTCGCGAAGAAAGCTGTGGCGCGTAATGGCGATCATCGCGGACGTATTGACCATGGTCGACGCGACTGTGGCAGGTGTCGCAGCTGATACCTATGATAACACCGTTGCAGCTGTGCGCCCCGTGGTGCGAGCAGCGTCCGTATTAGTAACGATCCTCGTTGGTGCTAATTTGCTGATCCAAAGCGTTGAACTTACGCGTGCAACGATCGTCGCCCTTGGTCTGCGTTTGGCGTTGGTGAACGTGTTCCTGACCTTCGCGAACCTCTCTGTCCCCTATGACGCTTTGACAAACGCCCCGGCGGAGCTCGGCGCGGGGATACTGAACTCACTGTCAGGCGGCACAGTTGGGAACCTTTATGATGGAATCGACGATCTCTACTCCCAAGCCCTGAATGTCGGACAGGCGATCAGCCAGAATGGAGGCTGGCTGGCCGGTGCCATGACCAGCGTGGTCATGTTTCTTGTGGCCGCCGCCATGGCGACGATCACCATCATCGTTCTGTCGGCTGCCAAGATCATGTTGGCGGTATTGATCGCTATCGCACCTGTGGCCGTGGCCTGCACCTTGTTCAAACAATCCGCGCCGCTGTTCGAGGCCTGGGTCAAACTCGCCATCGGCTTTTCCTTTGTGCCGCTGTTCGTGGCTGCCATGGCAGGATTTACCATTGCCACTGGCAACGCCGTCGCGCCGGGGAGCCTCGACAGCGTCGAAACACTCGGGGACGCGATTTCGTTCGTCGTGGTGATGATGATCGGCGCCGGCCTGATGTTGCTCGTGCCAACTTTCGCGCAAGGGCTTGCCGCCACGAACATCGGCCTCGCCTCGATCGGTGCAAATGCCGCGCGGATGCCCGGGAACGCGTGGCGCAATACCGGTGCCGCGATCCGGGGCGGAGATGACATGCGACGGGGCTTCAATGCAGGACTTCAGGGACAAGGCGTCTCCGACCGATCGTCCAGCGCGGCCCGCGCCGGGAGCTATGCGGGCGGTGCGGTCAAGCTCGCCGGAAAGATGAAGAAGGGATAGTCATGAGTGATTTCGATATCGATTTGGTGATGGGTCCGCGCCGGGCAGCGCGCGCCGCATGGATCGTTGCGGGCTGTTCCTGCGCCGTATCCGTGCTGTTGGCCCTGACCATTACGGTTATGTTGCCCCTGCGCGAAACCGAAGTGTTTACCGTCCTCGTCGACAGCACGTCGGGTGCAGCAGAACGCATCTATCAGGTTCAGCCGACTGGTATCACCGATGAGGAAGCGATCAAGGAATCCCTGCTTGTCAGTTATATCAGCGACCGCGAAAGCTATTTCAGGAACGGCATTCAAGAACGGCTCGAAAGTGTCCAGCGGCGCTCCAGTGGGCCCGCCCGCGCCTCGCTGATAGAACTCTGGACCGCGGGGTCCGAGAATTATCCACCGCGCAGCTACGGCGCGAATGCGCAGGTCGATGTCCGCGTGCGGGCGATCACCTTCCTGCAGGACGAAGTGGCTCAGATCCGGTTCGACAAACGCCTCACCCGACCCAACCAGACCCCCGTCACGCAAACATTCATCGCCACCGTAGGGTTTGAGTTTGCCCCCCGCCGCGAACGCTCCCTGACACGCGTTTGGGAAAATCCCCTTGGCTTCTCGGTGACCGCTTACCGGGTCGATGCCGAAACACTGACACGAGAATAGTTCATGAAAACCTTTATAATTGCCATCGCAACGGTCGGCGGGTTGCTCGGAACGCCCGCTTTGGCCGAGCGCGCACCGGTCACCATGGGTCAGGACGCCCGCGTTCGCCACGTGACCTTCAACCCTACGGATGTGATCCGGATCGACACCCACCTTCGGGTAAACACGTCAATCGAACTCGGTCCCGGCGAACGGATCAATCAAGTCCTGATCGGTGACTCCGCGTCCTATGAAGTGGAGGTTCTGTCAAACCGCAATACGATCTCGATCAAGCCTGTCGAGGCTCGGGCCGCGACAAACCTGACGATCTTTACCAACCGCCGCGCTATCGCCTTCTATCTGACAGAGGGACGCTCGCGGACACAGTCTTTCCGGGTCGTCGTAAACTTTCCCGACGAGCGCCCCGCCGGGCGCCAGCTTGCGGCTGGAGGCCGAGATACCGGCTATCAGTTCGCGGGCAGCGGTGCGATCCGCCCGGTGCGGGTCTGGAATGATGGGCGCTCGACCTTCTTTGAATTCCGGCCCGGCGTGCGGCCCTCGATCTTCGGCTTGAACGCCCAAGGCTACGAGATCACCCAGAACAGCCAGACGCAAGGTGCGGTCGTGCGGGTCACCGGCGTGCGGGACGCCTACACGATCCGCATGGGCGACGATCATATCTGCATTACCCGTGAGACTGGTGGGTTCACGACCGAGGCTGCTGCCGTGGCCGCCCTGCGTGGACGGGAGTTCTGATCATGAGCGACGAGAAAACAGGGGAAAAGGAATACAGCTTCGCGCCCAAGCGGCGCGCATCTCTCGGGCTCAGGCTTGGTTTGGGTGCATTGCTTCTGGCAGGGACCGCCATCGTTGCCTACCCGCTTGTGCAAGGCAGCGGCATCACTTCTGCCGTTGAAACATCGAAAGCCGACGACTTTCAGGATCAGGTCGACGGTGACGGGTTCGGCCGCATGACAACCGACGCGGAACCGACCGAACAAAGATCAGAGCCGAGGTTCGATCCCGGACCAATCGAGGATGAACTCGCGGCGCAGCGCCAAGCCCTCGAGGAACAGAACGCCAAGCTTGCGAGCGACGTGGTCGCCCTACAAGCCCAGTTGGCAAGACTGGCCGAGGCCCCTGCCCCCGACAATTCGGCCGAGCTGGCCGAAGCGCTGCGCTCGGTCCAGGAACAGAACACGGCGCTCATCGCCCAGATGCAAAGCGAGATGGACACCCGGTTGGCAGAAGCCGATCTTGAAGCGCAAAAGCGTATCGCCGATGAGGTTGCCGCACGCGCACGTGTTGCCGATGGCCGGATGGAGCAGTTGATGGAGCAAATGCTCGGACTGCAGCGCCAGAACGACGCCCTGCAACAGCAGATCGATTACGGTATGAATGATGCTCTACGCGCGCAAACCGAGCGGGATCAGCTCGCTGCCGAGGAAGCCGCGCGGCGGGCTGAACTGGACCGTCGGCGTGCCGAGGCGGCGGCGCTGCGCAACACACAAATCCGGTCCGAAGGGGTGATCTTTGATGCGGGCGGCCAGACGGGCAGTCCGGCATCCGACCCCGAGAGGGGGCCCGCGGTCGGAGATGCAGCGGCGCGCGCCTTCGTGTTGGACGGTGCCCAGCCCGTTCAAGTCGCGACAGCGGAGGTTATCGCCAATCCTTCCAATACGGTTCTGCAGGGCACGCTCATTCAAGCGTCACTGGAAACCGCCATCGAATCCACATTGCCCGGACAGATTACCGCCATCGTGAACTACCCGGTCTGGAGTTTCGATCAGTCCCGCGTTCTCATTCCCGAAGGCTCCCGCCTCTTCGGGACCTACAATTCGAATGTTTCTTTGGGCCAGGCCCGCATTCTGGTTGGCTGGTCACGCATCGTCACACCCGAGGGGCAATCGGTTCAGCTCGCCGCATTTGGCGCGGACGATCAGGGCCGCTCGGGCGTGACGGGCTCCGTGAACTCCCGCTTTGGGCTGCGCTTTGGCACAGCTGCATTGCTCTCGATCATCGGCGCAGGACCGGCAATCGCCGCATCCGAGGCCAGCTCCGAGACCGGATCAGAAATTGCCGAGGATGTCGCGGGCAGTTTTTCGCAGGCCACCAATGCGGTGATCGGCGAATATGCCACCCTGCCTCCGGTTATCTCGGTCCAGCCGGGTGCTGCGATCAGTGTGATCGTCGACCGTGATCTCGAGTTCTATTGATGAACCCGGCGGCAGAAAAAGCCAGTTTTCTTTCGACTTATCTAAAACCTCTGGCTGCACCGCTCGCCGATCCCTGCGTGGTCGAAATAGCGGTCAATCCCGATGGAAAAGTCTGGGTGGAAACCCGGGGGGCTGAGCATATGGTCGGCCTCGAAGGTGTGTTTTTCTCCCCTTCCCAAGCTCGGGACCTTGCAACATCCATTGCCAGCGCCACCCACGGACAGATCAGCGAGAAAAAGCCGCTCGTCTCCGGCAAGATTGAGATGAATGGCAAGCCGATCCGGGCACAGGTCGTCTATCCGCCCGTCGTGGATGGCGGGCCCTCGATCACTTTGCGCCGCTACAGTGAAGACCAACTCACCTTGGGCGACATCGGTCTGTTGCACGGTGGACTGGTGGATTTGGGTGCCGAACGACAGGCAAAAGCCGAACAGGTCATCGCACTGACCGAGGCGGGGGATATTCGAGCCGCCATGAAACTCTGCATCGATGAGCGGTTGAACATCATGATCAGCGGCGGGACGTCCACGGGCAAAACGACTTTTGCCCGGGCACTTCTTGCGCTGGTGACCGAGGCGGAACGTATCGTGACCATCGAGGACGCATTCGAGCTCTTTCCTCCACAGCCCAATCGCGCGATGCTCAAGGCTGACCGTATCCCCTCAAGTGAACGCACCGCGGCCAAATTGCTGGAGACATCTTTGCGCATGCGTCCTGACCGGATCATTCTTGGCGAGTTGCGCGGCGATGAGTGCAAGACCTTCCTTGACGCGATCAATACCGGCCATTCAGGCTCTTTCACCACAATTCACGCCGATACCGCTCAGAAGGCACTCGACCGCCTTGCCCTCATGGTCATGTCGGTGGGCATCAATATGAGTTTTGAGGAGGTAAGGCGCTATGCCGCGTCCAGCATCGATGTCGTGGTGCAGCTTGGTCGGAAAGACGGAAGACGTGGGGTCGAACAGGTGTGGGTGCCTGGTATCTTAAAATCAGAAGTGACCAGCTGAGGGATGTTTGGAAGGGTGCGCATTGAGCACTATCGGACGGTAACCTCTCCCGTCTTGTCACAACATGAACGCGTTTGCGCTTGATCGCATTGATTGCGATGATTACACTCCTCTCAGGAGGACATCATGGCAAGCATTACCATCCGGAACCTTGACGATGACGTGAAGCGCCGCCTTCGCATCCGCGCAGCCGAACATGGCCGTTCAATGGAAGAGGAGGCGCGCGAGATCTTGCGCCACGTCGTCGGCGAAGCGAAGCCATCCCACGATCTTGCCGCGGCGATCCGTGCACGGGTCGCGCCTCTGGGCGGCGTTGATCTCGACCTTCCGCAGCGTGAAGCCATGCGGGAACCGCCCGCGTTCGACCAGGCCTGACGCATGATCATCCTCGATACGAATGTCATCTCCGAGCTCTTGCGCCCGGCCCCGGAGCCCAAGGTCGAGCAATGGCTGTCGGCTCAGGACGGGCTCAACGTCTACCTGACCTCGATATCCGAGGCGGAGCTGCGATATGGTCTTGCGATCATTGGGAACGGCAAGCGCCGCGCCGCACTGGTTGACGCGGTGGATCGTATCCTGCGCGAGGACCTTGCCGGTCGGATTCTGCCCTTCGACAGCAACGCCGCGCAGTCCTATGCCACCATCGCCGCCGCACGACGCGCCGCCGGGCGACCGATCGCCCAGGCCGATTGCCAGATCGCCTCCATTGCCCACACCCATGGTGCCACCGTCGCCACGCGCAATACGCCTGACTTCGAGGGTTGCGAGATCGACCTGATCAACCCCTGGACAGCCGCATGAACGCCGTTGAAATCGAACAAGCCGTTTCCGAACTCGCCGAGCAGCCCTTTGACGCGGCCGAGTTCCCCTATGCCTTCCTCATGGCCTTCGGCAACAAGGACACGACCATCAAGCGGCTGCGTACCGGCGCGTCGAACAAGTCCGACGTCGGCGGCGTCCTGCAGACCAACAACATCCACCTTGCCACCTGCGCGCCGGGCGACATCGCGGCGACCCTGACCGCCCTTCGCGACAGCCCCGCCACCACCCGCGCCAAGGCGAAGTTCATCCTCGCCACCGACGGCATCGACCTTGAGGCCGAGGATATCACCACCGGCGAAACCATCGCCTGCCGCTACACTGATTTCCCTGACCATTTCGGGTTCTTCCTGCCGCTCGCCGGCATATCCACCGTCAAGCAGATCCGAGAGAGCGCCTTTGACATCCGCGCGACCAGCCGCCTCAACCGGCTCTATGTCGAGCTGATCAAGGACAACCCCGACTGGGGCAGCGCCGAGAAACGCCATGACATGAACCACTTCATGGCGCGGCTAATCTTCTGCTTCTTCGCCGAAGACACCGACATCTTCGTCAGCGACAACCTGTTCACCGCCACCATCGACCAGATGGCGAACCGCGATGGGTCGAACACGCACGAAATCATTGGCGAGATTTTCCGCGCGATGAACACGCCCATCGCGAAACGGGCCGAGGCCAAGCTGCCCCGTTGGGCTGATGCCTTTCCCTATGTGAACGGTGGGCTCTTCTCGGGCAGCACCGAAGCCCCCCGCTTTTCCAAGATCGCGCAGCGCTACCTGTCCCATATCGGCAGCCTCGACTGGACGCAGATCAACCCCGACATTTTCGGCTCCATGATCCAGGCTGTCGCGGATGAAGAGGAACGCTCGGTCCTCGGGATGCACTACACCTCGGTGCCGAACATCCTGAAGGTGCTGAACCCGCTCTTTCTCGATGACCTGCGGACAGAGCTGGAGGCGGCGGGCGACAACGCGCGCAAGCTGGCCAATCTGCGGGCGCGCATGGCCAAGATCCGCGTGTTTGACCCCGCCTGCGGGTCGGGCAACTTCCTTGTCATCGCCTACAAGGAAATGCGCGCGCTGGAGTATGAGATCAACAAGCGCCGGGGCGAGCCGCTGCGCCGCACCGACATTCCCCTGACCAACTATCGCGGGATCGAGCTGCGGGATTTCTCGGCCGAGATCGCGCGGCTGGCGTTGATCATCGCGGAATACCAATGCGACGTGACCTATCGCGGCCAGAAGGAGGCGCTGGCCGAGTTCCTGCCGCTGAACGCGCAGAACTGGATCACCTGCGGCAACGCCCTGCGGCTGGACTGGCTTTCGGTCTGCCCGCCCACGGGGACGGGGGTGAAGTTTCAAGCGGATGACTTGTTCATGTCGCCGCTGGATCAGGCGCAGATCGATTTCGCGAACGAAGGGGGCGAGACCTATATCTGCGGGAACCCGCCATACAAGGGTGGAACCGAACAAGAGCCAAGCCAAAAGGACGATATGCGATCCTTGTTTGACGGCGAGTTTCCTACTTGGAAGTCACTTGACTATATACTGGGCTTTTTTCTCAAGGCGCGACGCTATTTGGATTTTACAGAGGCATCTGCGGCTTTTGTTACCACAAACTCCGTTTGCCAAGGGGAACAAGTTTTCCGATTTTGGCCAAGTATAATCAATCAGTCAGTTCGTATAAATTTTGCTGTTACCTCGTTCAAATGGCAAAATCTTGCTGCTCGAAATGCTGGTGTCACTGTATGTATTGTCGGGTTCTCAAGGAAGCCTGGACAGGCAAAGCTCTTTGATGGGATGGAAGGAAATGTGCGAGAAGTTGAAAATATAAATGCTTATTTGGTCCCATATCGCGACGTGTATGTTCAAAACGCAACACGACCATTGCAAGGCCTAAGTCCAGTTGTGAACGGAAGCAAACCTGCTGATGGTGGAGGGCTGATTTTTAACTCAGAGATTGCTGCTAGTCTTCGCTCAAAGGCGGGACATCGCACTGACGTCATTCGACCATTTTTTGGGGCGCACGATGCAACACATGGTGTTGGCCGGTACTGTTTATGGATGAATGACCAAGACTACGCAGCGCTTCGAGAAATACCTGAATTTAAGGAACGTTTCGATATTGTTGCAGAAATGAGGCAAAAGAGCGAAAAGGAACTCACAAAGGCGGGTGCAAGCTCTCCATATCTTTTTCAGCAGGTTCGACAAACTGGTGACGAGATAGTTTTTCAGATTCCCAGGCACTCTTCCGAAGAGCGCGAGTTTTATCCAGTGGCTACTTTGCCGCGCGGTGCTATTGTTGGGGACGGTGGGTTTGCCTTTTTCGATCCGCCGTTGTGGAATATTGCGACAATGGCATCGCGGTTGTGCTTGGTTTGGATTGCTGCCGTTTGTGGGAAAATCAAAACAGACTATAGGTTTTCCAACACCCTCGGCTGGAACACCTTCCCCGTCCCCAAACTGACCGAAAAGAACCGCGCCGACCTGACAGCGGCGGCGGAGGGCATCCTGCTGGCCCGAGAGGCGCATTTCCCCGCCACCATCGCCGACCTCTACGACCCTGAAAAAATGCCCGCCAACCTCCGCGCCGCGCATGACCACAACGACGAGGTGCTGGAACGCATCTACATCGGCCGCCGCTTCCGCAACGACACCGAACGGCTGGAAAAGCTGTTCGAGATGTACACGAAGATGACGACGAAGGTGCCCGCATGAAGCTTCAGCGCGTCGCCTATGCCGATCTCAACTCACGGCAGAAAGAGAACTACAACTTCCAGAAGGTCGCCGGGCGACTGGCCGATTACGGCTTCAACAGTATCCGCCTGACCGATGACTGGCAGGGCGCGGATTTCATCGCCGTGCATATCGACGGCGAAACCTTTCTGAAAATTCAGCTCAAGGGGCGGCTTGTCATCGACCGGAAATATACCGGCAAGGGCATTCACATCGCCTTTCTTCATGGCGACGATCTCTATCTCTACGATCACGATGCCTTGGTCGGCTTCATGGAAGCTAATGACAAGATCGGCGCGGACAGCGTCACCTGGCATCAGAAGGGCTTTCGTAGTTGGCCAAGCCCGCCTGCTTGGGCCATCAGCTATTTGAACGAGTACAGGATTTCGCAATGACCAAAGGTGTCCCCTCCGTCTCCGTCAAGTACGCCGCCAACGGCAGCTCGACCAAGTCGAACGAGCTGGGCATGCGCGCGATGCAGGAGGGCGCCTATGAAAAGCGCCGGTCGGGAGAGATGGGTCAGAAAGTGAACACACAATGACCCTTGACCCTGTCATGAGCGCGGAACGCACCCGCAGGCTGGTGGACGATCTGCGCGCCAAACCGGCAGAAACCACCTGGATCGAGTTCAAGGAAAACAACGCCGACGGAGCGTTGATCGGTAAGCTGATTTCGGCCTTGTCCAATGCCGCGCGGCTGGCCGATCAGCACTTCGCCTATGTGGTTTGGGGGGTGAGAGACGGTGATCATGCGGCTGTCGGCACGGTTTTTGAGCCGACAGTGAAGAAGGAGAAGGGGCAGCCGCTCGAATTGTGGATTGCGAACCACCTGTCGCCAAGCATCGAGTTTCGTTTCGAAGAAGTCGATCACGATGGGGGGCGCCTGATCCTGCTGACCATCCCCGCCGCCGCGACCGCCCCGGTAGAATTTGACCGCACAGCCTACTTGCGCATCGGGAGCGCCACGCCGCGCCTGTCCGACCATCCAGAACGCCTGCGCGCCCTCTGGGCCAAGTTGCAGCCCTACGCTTGGGAGACAGGGGTCGCCGCGCAGTTTCTGACCGGCGACGACGTTCTTGCGCGGCTGAATTACGCCAACTACTTCGATCTCACGGGCCAGCCTTTGCCGGATAACCGCCAGGGGATTTTCGACAGGCTTTTGGCGGATCGCTTGATCCAGAAAGATGTAAGCGACCGCTGGAACATCACCAATCTGGGCGCAATCCTGTATGCCAAGAAACTTTCCGATTTCGGCCCCTCTGTAGAGCGCAAAGGGGTTCGTTTCGTGGCCTATGCTGGCACCGGACGTGCAGATGACGTGAGTCACCGCCAGGATGGCCAGCGCGGCTATGCAGCGGGTTTTCAGGGTTTGGTGGACTATATCGACGGTCTTCTGCCCCGCAACGAACTGATTGGCAAAGCGTTCCGCGAGGAGCGACCGCTTTACCCGTCGATAGCGATCCGCGAATTGATCGCCAACGCATTGATCCACCAAGACATGACAATCACCGGCGCAGGACCACTCATCGAGTTGTTCAGTGATCGAATGGAGATCACGAACCCGGGCGCCCCCTTGGTTAGCCCCGACCGGTTTTTGGACTCGCCGCCGCGTTCCCGAAATGAAGCCCTTGCGTCGTTGATGCGGCGGATGAAACTTTGCGAAGAACAAGGCACCGGCATCGACAAGGTGATCTCGGCGGTTGAGCTGCACCAGTTGCCCCCACCGGATTTCCGCATGGAGGGAGACGCCGTGCGCGTGGTTCTGTTTGCACCACGCCGATTTGCGGACATGACACCGGAAGAAGCCGTGCGAGCGTGTTACCAACATGCCGCGCTCAAATACGTAGGCGGTCAAAAGATGACGAACGCGACACTTCGGGAGCGGCTTGGCATCGACGACCAGAACGCTGCGCAGGCATCGCGGGTTATTCGCGCAACGCTGGATGCTGATCTGATCCGTCCTGCGGATGCTGAACGCCCTCGTGCCGGATATGTCCCCTCATGGGCGTGACAGGGACAACATTTGATCGGGTTTTGATTGTGCGTATGTGGGCTAGAGGGCGTAAATTGGAAAATACATATAAATCATGCTGTTACGATAGGAAGGGTGCGGTATCGTTACTTGATCGGGTTTTGATTGCCTGCCCCAAAGCGAATGATTCCGCGCCCCTCAGAAGGAAAATATCATGACACAGCAGGTTCCTTCCGTCTCTGTAAATTACGCGGCCAATGGAAGCTCGACCAAATCGAACGAGCTTGGGATGCGCGAAATGCAAGAGGGTGCCTATGAGAAGCGGGGCGAGCAATACCTGCTGATCAAGTCGCCGCCGGCATCTGGCAAGAGCCGCGCGCTCATGTTCATCGCACTCGACAAGCTGCACAATCAAGGCCTGCGTCAGGCCATCGTCGTGGTACCAGAAAAATCCATCGGGTCCAGCTTCAACGACGAGCCGCTGAGCAAGTACGGCTTCTGGGCAGACTGGACCGTGCAACCGCGATGGAACCTATGCAACGCTCCCGGCGGGGATGACGGCAAGGTCGGCGCTGTCGGCAAGTTTCTGGCGAGCGACGACAAGATTCTGGTCTGCACCCACGCGACCTTTCGGTTCGCCGTGGACAAGTTCGGGATTGAAGCGTTTGATGATCGGCTCATCGCGGTAGACGAGTTTCACCACGTCTCTGCCAACCCTGATAACAAGCTGGGCACGCATCTGGGCGCACTGGTCGCGCGCGACAAGGTGCATCTGGTTGCGATGACCGGGTCCTATTTCCGCGGCGATGCCGAAGCCGTTCTGTCGCCCGAAGATGAGGCAAAGTTCGATACCTTTACCTATACCTACTATCAGCAGTTGAATGGTTACAAATACCTCAAGACGCTCGACATCGGGTATTTCTTCTATTCCGGGTCCTATGCGGACGACATCCTCAAGGTTTTGGATCCGACCGAGAAGACAATCCTTCACATCCCGAACGTGAACTCGCGCGAAAGCACCAAGGACAAGCATCGCGAGGTCGAGCATATCATTGACGCCCTGGGCGATTGGCAGGGAGCGGATCCCATCACAGGCTTTCAGCTGGTCAAGACGCCCGACGAGCGAGTCTTACGCATCGCCGATCTGGTGGACGACGAGCCATCCAAGCGTGACAAGGTTTCCGCCGCGCTGAAAGACTCCACGCAGAAGAACAACCGCGATCATGTCGACATCATCATCGCCCTGGGTATGGCGAAAGAAGGGTTCGATTGGATCTGGTGCGAACACGCCCTGACGGTGGGTTATCGCGCCAGCCTGACGGAGATCGTGCAGATCATCGGCCGCGCCACCCGCGATGCCGAGGGCAAGACCCGAGCGCGGTTCACCAACCTTATCGCGGAGCCCGACGCCGCGGCCGAAGCCGTGACCGAGGCAGTCAACGATACACTGAAGGCGATCGCTGCAAGCCTGCTGATGGAGCAGGTGCTGGCCCCACGTTTCAACTTCACGCCCAAGACCGTGAAAAGTGGCCCTGTCGAAGGGTTCGATTACGGCGAGGGCGGCTATGACCCCAACAAAGAGAACGTTGGCTTCAGCGAGGCCAGCGGGCAGTTCCAGATCGAAATCAAAGGTCTGGTCGAACCCAAGAGCAAGGAAGCCAAGCGCATCTGCCAAGAGGACCTCAATGAGGTGATCACAGCTTTCGTTCAGGACAAGACTACGATCGAACGGGGTCTCTTCGACGAAGAGCTGGTGCCGGAGGAACTGACGCAGGTTCGCATGGGCAAGATTGTCGGTGCCAGGTTCCCAGAGCTAGATGCAGAGGATCAGGAAGCGGTGCGCCAACACGCAGTTGCTGCGCTGAACCTGACCCAAAAGGCGAAAGAGATCGCGCTGTCGAACCGCGATGACACAGAAACAACCGGCAATACCGCCTTGATCGACGGGGTGCGCAAATTCGCAATGGACGTGCGCGAACTCGACATCGATCTGATTGATCGCATCAACCCGTTCGGCGAAGCCTACTCGATTCTGGCAAAGACGATGAGCGAGGAAAGCCTTCGGCAGGTCCAGGCCGTCATCTCGGCGAAAAAGGTGCAACTGTCACCGGACGAGGCGCGAGATCTGGCGAAACGCGCCGTCAAGTTCAAGCAGGAGCGGGGCCGTCTGCCTTCCATCACATCGCCTGATCCGTGGGAGAAGAAAATGGCCGAAGGCGTGGCGTATCTCGCGCGCATGAAGCAGGAGGCTGCCAATGGCTAAGGGTTTCACGGACGAAGACGACGCCCTCCTTGCTGAGCTTGGCGTCGAGGTCGAGGTCAAGAAGCAGCTCAGCCGCACACCACGCGAAGAACGCATCATCGCAGGTTTTGAGGAAATCTTGCGATTTGCAGATGAGCATGGCCGGCCTCCCCAGCACGGGGAGGATCGTGATATCTTTGAACGCCTCTACGCCGTGCGTCTTGATCGGATCCGCGACTTGCAGGAATGCCGCGACCTCCTTGCCCCACTCGACGAGCAGGGTCTCCTAGCAAACACCCCTGCGCCCTCAGCATCAGACTCCGATGACCTCGATGACGATGCCCTCCTCGCCGAACTGGGCGTGGAAGTTGCTAAATCACCCCTCACGGAATTGAAGCATGTCCGGTCAACAGCCGAGAAAAAGGCCGCCGATGAAGTCGCAAACCGCGAGAAATGCAAGGATTTCGCGACGTTCAAACCCTTGTTCGAGCAGGTCCAGAAAGAACTGGATAGCGGCTTGCGCGAAACTCGCCCGTTCGAGATGAAAGCCGAGATCGAGAAGGGACGCTTCTTCATTGTCAGCGGTCAAAAGGCCTATGTCGCCGACAAGGGCGAGACCATCACCAACGAGCAAGGTCGCACGGATGCGCGTCTGCGGGTGATTTTCGACAACGGGACCGAGAGCAACATGCTGATGCGCTCGCTTCAGCGCGCGTTGAACAAGGACGACGCCGGACGGCGGATCACCGATCCATCGGCAGGGCCACTTTTTTCCGATCAGACACTCGACGGTGATGAGGCGAGCGGGATCATTTATGTGCTTCGCAGCAAATCCGATCATCCACTTGTGGCCGAAAATCGCGAACTCGTACACAAGATCGGCGTCACCAATATGAGCGTTGAAAAGCGGATCGCTGGCGCACATCTGCAACCAACGTTTCTGATGGCGAACGTCGAGGTGGTTGCGACTTATGAACTCTACAACATCAATCGGACAAAACTGGAGAACCTGATCCATCGCATCTTCGAGCCCGCGCGGCTCGAGATCGAGATCATGGATCGCTTTGGTAGGCCCGTGATTCCGAGAGAGTGGTTTCTCGTGCCAATATTCGCGATAAAGGATGCAGTTGAACGGATCAAGGACGGGACGATTTCGGGCTATGTCTATGACCCGAAACAGGCGCGATTGGTATCTGTCTCATAGCTGGCGCATGGCAGAACAGCACAGCCACATTCGATTTCCAGATCATCCCCTCGCCTTTGCGTCCGAAGAGCGCGCCCGACCACCAAAACGTGTTTTCTTTGGCTTTGCCCTCGCGGCTTCTGCGTATCCCTGTAGCGCGCCTGTGTAGGTCTGCACCGCAGTCTCGAATTCCTTGTCGCCCATGGAGATCGCCGCGGGTGCTGCAGGTTCTGAATGCTCGAGGGTGATTTTCTTCGGCCTGTTCGAGACTGGCGCTGCAGCAGGAGGATAGGGCAAGGAATGCCCCTGCCGTGCTTTGTCGATCTCCTCAAAATGCCGGTCCGCATAGTAGCGGATGTGATCCGCCTTGATGGGATATTGCCCCTCGGGCAGGACAAGGACCTTGTCGAGCGGGAAACGCAGCAATTCAGCGGGGGATACCAGCGCCCGTTCTTCCGAGCGACGGCTGATATTTGCACTTTCCGAGAGCTTGCGCACGGTTGCCTGTGATCTGGTCTTGCCCACGATCGTGCGCTTGCCGAGGGCTGCGGACAGCACGTCGGCGGTGCGATCATCCTGCGGGGTCATGTAGATCTGCACACCCGCACCGGCCTGCAGCGCGCGGCGGTCGGTTTCGCCATAGATGCCCTCAAGACCGGGGATCGACTGCGAGATGATAAAGAGCCGCCCGCCATAGGAGCGGATCGTCTTGATGCTCTGCAAGACCAGGGGTTGTTTGCCCAGTTGGTCGAATTCATCCATCAGGAACATGACGGGATGTGCCTCGTCCGGTCCGGGATGCGCGCGCTGCAGACATGCGATGGCATCGGCGAACAGGAGCCGGATCAGGGGGGCCAGTGTTTTCAGGTGCTCCGGCTGCACGACAATATAGAGCGACTGTGGCTCTCGTCGGAACGTCCCGAAGTCGAAATCGCTTGCCTGTGTCGCCCGGTCCACCGCCGGATCGAGCCAGAGCTCCAATCCGGCACCGCGGATCACACTGACATAGGAATCGAGAATCTTGTCCACTTCGTCGGCCATGCTCAGGAAAATCTCTGCCACCACCGGGTTTGCAGTCTGCATCGCGGCCCGTTTGTAGAATTCCTTTTTGTTGCCGCCGCCAGTCATGATCCGCAGCGCCTCACCGATCGTCGGCTTTCCGGTCTCGATGGCATAGAGGCAAGACGCCACGAACAGGCTGCGTCCGGCCTGGAAAAAGCTCTGCGCGTTCACGCTTTCGACGATGAGGAACAAGTCCGCCATGGTGTTGACGGCGGTGTATTGCTGCTCGGGGCTGGGCAGATCGGCAATGCGCTGGAGAGGATTGAACCGGTGCGTGCGGGTCAGGACGGGCCCGTTCTTGCCCTCGGGCTGAACGTAGTCATAGGGCGAAAAGTACCAGACCTGATTGTTCAGCGCCTTTTGGCGGTGGATGGATGTCTTCTCGAAATTCTCGCCCTTGACGTCAAGGATCACGGCACTGCCCTGGAAGTGCAAAAGGTTCGGCAAAACGAAGCCTACCCCTTTGCCCCGGCCCGTTGGCGCGATCATCATTGCGTGTGGGAAGCGATCTGGCGTGGCCGACACGAAAGGCGCGCGGGACGCAGGTGACCCGAGCTTGCCGAACAGAAAGCCGTTCTGGGAAAGAGACGCAGACATACGGTTGCGGCGGAGCTCGGGACGCGACTGGAAATGCGCATCATCATAATCGGTGAGCGACCCGCGATGAACGGATGTAGCTCCTGTCGCCGCCAGAAGCAGGGCAGGAAGTGCCGTGATGAGCCACGCAGTATGTTCCACCGCAGGGTTTGCCTTGACCCGTGGATCAGACAGATTGAGCAGCCAAAGTTCGAAAATATCGAACCCACCCAGGTCTTCGCCAAATCGAGC
Source organism: Roseovarius sp. MBR-51 (assembly GCF_053628575.1). Lineage (NCBI taxonomy): Bacteria > Pseudomonadati > Pseudomonadota > Alphaproteobacteria > Rhodobacterales > Roseobacteraceae > Roseovarius > Roseovarius sp. MBR-51. The sequence goes on along the minus strand of NZ_JBRJGQ010000010.1, from coordinate 38,271 downwards.
CATCAGATAGAGCGTGGCGATCGCGGCACCGATCCAGGTGCCAACACCGAGACCGAGCAGGATGGCGATTGGATACCGCCAACGGCTTTCCATTGCATGCAGCATGTTTTGAATCCTCTAGAGGCCGTAATCGCCACTGGTATCGTCCCGGTCGCGCCCCCGCTCCTCGGCGCGCTCGAAAGCCTCGATCCGGGTCCGGTAGGTGGCGGCTGGTTCGCTGTCGCGCCCGGTAATGTCATCACCCGCATCCACTGCGGCGATGGCCTTTAGCTCCGAGAACACGGCTTGTCGCAGACCGGGGTCTTCGATGCGGTCCATGAGCGGATCGATCCGGCCAGCGGCCAGCTGATCCATATCCCCGTCGCGCAGGTCTTGCCGCACGTCGGAGATCAGCTTGTCCAGCGTGGCGATGTCGGCAAGGCGACTGCCCTGCCCCGCGTCAAGAATATCCTGACGCGCCAGATCCGCCAAAAGATCACGATCCATGTGCAGCCCCGCAAAAACATCACGCGCGCGCGCCTGCAGGTCGCGTTCGAGCCCAAGCCAGTCCGAGCGCTCCTGGGCGTCCACTGGGCGTGAGGCTTCGAGTTGCGCCTCGCTGCGATGGGGTGCGGTGAAACGGGCAGCGACTTCTTCGATGCTGCTGCCCGCCTCCTCGAATCGTGCCTCCATCGGTGCCAGAACGCGCGCCAATTCCGCTCTGAAACGACCCAGTGCAGCATCCGCCTCAACGACGAGCGGATTGCCCTCCTCTGCTGCCCGTGCTGCCAGCCCCGCAATCCCCTGAACTCTGTAGGGATCGCGCTCGGGCGACACCGATGAAGAATGATCCGCAAGAAAGTCGCGGCCCAGAAGCCTGCCCATTTCGCGGGCCTTCCCCGCAAAGAGCTGTTCCAGTTCGACCTTTTCGGCACCGGGAGCCATGTCCTGAATGGCGCTCCACGCGGTGTCGGCTTCCGCTTGCAATGTCTCGCGGGCGGCGATCAGACGACCGATCACATCCGCTCCGGCAGCGGGGATATCAACCCCTTCGGCAAACCCTTCTTTCACCGGCATTCCTTTCATCAAGTTGGTGGCGGCAAGCTCCGCGCTCTCCGCGATGCGCCCCATCCATCCATTCGGAGGGGTGTCGGCCTCCAGGCCCATCCCCGCAAGTTGCGCCAGCTGCCGATACCCCTCGGCGTGCCTGCGCATCTCGGCCTCTCGCAGAACGCGGCTTGCAGGATCCAGCGGGGCAACCACTGGCTCCCGCCCCTCCTTGCGGGCCGCCTGCAAATCAGTGTCCCTCGGGGCGTTTTCCATGATGCCACGCGACAGACGGGAAGAGGCGTTCAGTACCAGCCCGTGCTCGCCCGCGATCTGCGCATGCAGCTCGCGCATCATGTCATAGCTGATCTCGGAATGGCGGCTGATCGAGAGGAACTTGCCGTCCTCCATCCCGACCTTGTCGACAAGAACATGGGCATGCACATGGTCTGTGTTGCAATGGAGGGCCGCCACATACCGATATCGATCCCGGTAATCCCCGCCGAACACCTCCTGCGCCCATTCGCGCGAGATGGCTTCCGCCAATTCCGCCTCGGTTCCCTTGGGAAAGGACAGGATGATGTGATCGGTGTGACCCCGTTTCGGCGCCCCGCACCAGGAAGCACTCCAATCGGCAATGATATTTTCCATGCCGCGCTCGCCAAAGGCACGATCGATGCCGATCTGGTTTGACCAGGCTGCGACCCGCGCCTCGTCGCGCAGAATGTATTTCATCTGTCGGCGTAACTCTTTTGGCGAATGACACCCGCCCGTGCCGACCCGCTTCACCACGCTTTGCGGCACCCGCAGCGCGTTCCAGGACATTACCGCAACTGCCCCGCCGGACGTGCCACGCCGACGGCCCGACGATACGCGCGCTTCGCCTGCCATGGCTGCAGACCGCCGCCCCACATGAGGCAGAATCTCGCCCAATACCGCCTGCTGGAGGGTGCGTGTTTCAGCCATCGCGCTGCCCCTCCCCAACGTCCCGAAAATCGGACACCCGGACGAAGGACCCGCGCAGCGAGGCCGCGCGCAAAGCCTGCACGGCCCGGGCAACCTCTTCGGCCCGATCCGCAAGCCGACCGACCATTGCCGCGTCGCGCGCGTTCCACCGCAGCTTGCCCGCATGGGCAAGCTTCAGCATCTGGACAAGATTGCGCGCCAAGGCATTGAGCTGATTGGCCGACGCCTTGAGCGCCGTGACCTCGTCCCGGCGAAACGCGACAATGCCGGATGAGAGACGGATCATGTGCCGGAGCAAACCCGACGTGGTCATGCCAGTCTCAGCCACAAGCGCCTCGAATGCTTCGGCCTCACGGGCGGACACCCGAACCTGCAGCACGCGGCCCTTTGTGGTTCGATCCGTCACCACACCGCGCGCCCGCACGCGGGCGACAGTGGGTCGGGAGCAGCCAACACGCACGGCGATCTCCCCATCGCCAAGCCCTTGAGCGGCAAGCCGGAGAACCTCCTGTCGGGCTATGGTGGAGAGGCGTTTCGACATGGGCGGCAAGATTTATCATTAGATAGTTTTTGTAAACACGAAAACTCTAATGAGTCGCCGCACAAGTTTTGTCATACACAATACCGTTCCTGTCAACGTCCCTTCGGTCCGTTGTCGCACCTTCGGTGATCAGCAGGCAGGGCCTTGGCCATGCCTGCTGTAAACCCCACGCGACAACGAACAGACCGAAGGGACACCGCCTCCCCCGCGCCGCGATCCGGGACCCCGGCCCGGATCCTGAACAGGCGCGGGAATGACGTCGGCGCAGCCGACACGATATCCCTTCATTGGCGTTGAATGCTCAAAGGGGTTCTCCCGGAAGGAGAAGAAGACCTTGTGGGATTGGAACGCCTGCGCAGCACCGTGCGTATTACGTCGGCGCTGATACGGATAGTCGATGGTCAGGTGACCCGACACCTCGAAGGCTGATGGCAGCATTGGGAAATTGCCACAGCGACGCGATGGCGAAAAGGATGGACGCTGCAATCACGGTCGGCGTGAGTGACCTGCTGACCAATTGACCGAACGCGTACGCAGATGATCGCCAAAACAGCACATCGCCTCAGCAGATACACATCTGTCTGACCCAAAGGTTGAACGTCTGTATCGCGCAAGGTCTGGACGCCATCCCGAGGCATCGCCATAACGGCGCAAAATATACGTTATGGAGACATTGAATGCTTGTTGTGACGGCCATCTCCGCGAAGGGCGGTTCGGGAAAGACAACTCTCATACAGATGCTTGCGTCCGCCATGCTGGCACGCGGCCGCCGTGTGCATGTCATGGATGCGGATGCTGACAAGCAGATCCTCGAATGGGAATCAAAAAGCGCGCGCGCCGACTTCGGTGATCTGCCACGCCTTCCATGGCCCACGGGCTTGACCGTGGCCGATGCCCCCGAGACCGTTGAAGGCCTTTACCACGCGCTGGACAGCTTTGAGGCTGAAGGTGTTGATCTGGTTCTGATCGACACCCGCCCCGGCGAGCACCCCGACACCGAAACACTGGCGCTGGCCTGCGACATGATCCTGGTGCCGGCCGTGCCGGTACAATCGGATTTCGTCGCGGCCCTGAAAACCCTTACATGGGTTATACGCATGATCGAGACCCTCGGGCCGGATGACCCCGCCCCGCTGTTTTCAGCGGTATTGATGAACGCGGACAAACGCGCGATCGATTTCGTGACCGCAGGAGATGACTTTGAGCGTGATGCGGCAAGACGCAGGGTTCACCGGCAGGACCTTGAGGTTTTCGAGGTGATTTCAACCCTGCCACTTCTGCCCACGCCGGTGCCCCATCTCACTGCGATCCAGCGCATGCCGCTGACCGGACCGCTGGGATATGTGCGGGACATTTATGAACAAGATCGTCGTCATCGGTTGCAAGCGGGGCATCTTTCCTCAGCCCTGACACTGTGCAGCGATGTCCTTTGCGACATCGAGGCCATGGTGGACGCTGCCAATGGTTAGGAAGATTCCAAACCGGTCCGGGACCGCTGTCTCGAACGAAGACAGGCTGGCGCGATCGCGGCAGTTCGCCACGAGCGCCACGAAATATGCCGCATTCAATCAGAGTACGGCGGCAGCGGTCGCGACAGAAGGCCCAGCGGCAAATTCAGTGGACAAGAAAGAACCCCGGAAAGGGGAAAAGGCAGCCTCGGCTGAAACGGCGCGCATCAACCCAGGGGTATCCACCCAGCCGTTGGCGGACGATGCTTGCAGCAATAGCACCGAAGCGCAGTCTCGAACCTATTACGTGCGCATCGGGGCTGAGGATCAGGCACGGATTGATGCGCTGGCAGAACGATCTGGCCTTGACCCGGACTACGTTCGGCGTGCCTTGATCAAAGCGGTTCGCGCCCGCATGCAAAACCTGCGCGACACCGCAACCTGGCATGAGATTGCCTCCGCTGCACGACCACGCCTGGCCGAGCCCAAAGGCACTGGTGCCCCCTTTATGAAATCGATGATCAGGCTCGACGCCACCCTTGTGGCGGCGTTGCAGACAAGCATTGATGACCCTCTCAACGTCTATGGGGTGACGCAGCTGTTATCCGCCTTCGGTAAGGCGCTGCTGCACTCCGAGATCGAAGAGCTCACTCAAAAGATCAGCGGCATCGAAGCCCGGGCAGCGCGTCCTGATCCAGCGTAAAGGCATCGCGTGCGGTCACGACAGCGATCTGACCGCCCGCCTCGATCATATCGATGAGCTGTGCCCATTCGGAAGGATCAGCATCCCGTTGCGTTGCGATCCCGTCCTGCACAGAAAAGGCAGCCTGCTCTCCGGTCGCCGCGAGAAAGACAATGCGTTGTGGCGCTTTGCCATCGCTTTGACGCGACAAAAAGTACGCATGGCTCACGTTTGGGTTGTAGACACGGTCTGGGTCGCAAACTAAGAGCAAAGTCCCGTCGTTTGCAGTCGCAGCATAGGTGTCCAGACCTCGCGACAAGCCGATCTCCCACTCGGCCGCGACGGAGGATGAAGCCGCGCCCAGAAAGAGCGCAATATGTAGAGGCCTGTAAAGCAAGTTACTAAACTCCGTTTTGTGGTGGCCAAGCATATATAGGTACAGGCAGATACCTGCCACCTGATTACTGCGGCTCCGACCAAATGGAGGTCAGGAGAAGAGCATGAAGAATTATGCGGGTTACCCCGTCGAAGTCATTTGGGCGTCGGTAAACGGTGAAGACGTCGAGGTCGGCGTCGTATTCCAATGGAGCTGCGGCATGCGCCGTACCAGATGGTCCGATGACTTTGATCAGGCGGACGGCGCGAACCTGAGGTACGAGCCCTATGAGGACGCGGGATAGACCGCCTCCAGCCCTAAAATGCTCGCGAGCGACCGGAGCAGGACACGATTGTGATCCGGGGCAATGACACCGAGAGAGGGAACACGCGGGGCAGAGATCGTTGCAAAGGCGACGACGGTTTGTAACGCTACCAAAGAAGACCGATAGGAGACCCATGAGATGAAAGAGATTTTCAACGTTGGCGAGACAATCTTGCTTGACGGCGCGCCGCTTGCACTGGTGACCCCCGATGGCGTCAAGGCCTGGATCGAAGACGGCGTTCAGCACAGCTTTCGCTATGACCAAGTGCGCGATCCGCTCAGCGGCCAGATGAAATACCGCCGTCTCTACGAGAAGAACGGGTCGGATATGCCGTTCGTGCTGGTAGGCAACCCTGACAGTGAAGAAGGCGCGCACGTTATTCTGTTCGACCAGAAGCCAGACGCATAGCCCTTCTGAATCTTATGCCAGGTGGCGAAGACTAAAGCCCCTCGGCTTCGCCCGGCGGCAGCGTCCGCCTTGCAAGAGGGATGCAGACCCGTCAGGGCTGAAAGCGGATCGTGAAGGCGACCATGTGGCAAACGTCTTGGGATGGCTCAGGATGAGACAGGCCAAGACGTATTGGCACAGGAATACAGCAAGGTCAGAATTCAGGGCGGAGCCTCAGCAGCCCGGCCCCGCTTACGGGGCTTGCCCATGTCGAAACCTTCACCATTACAGTCACGCACATCGCAGCATGGAAGCCTATTTCGCAGGTGCAGCATCGTGTTCGGCCCAAACCTGTCCTTCAACCATGCCATCAATCTCGCAAACGCAGCGAACCAAAGCGGTCATCGGTGCAAGGCTCAACATCCATCCAACCACGTTCCGCCGGAGCGCGCCACTTCCGGTCATTGGTGAGCTTCACAGCAACTTGCAGAGTCATGCAATCGGTCACGATTGGCCTATTGGGTTGGCTGGAAAAGTTGCTAGTCTGGAGTCACAGAAAATAGTTGCAAGTTTTTGAAGGTTATTGATGAAAATACATGTCCAGTATCGTTTCCACCCAGTAGGCCAAGGCTTATTTTCCGCAGGGCGGCTTACCCTTGGTTCATCTTTTAACCATCATTCGAGACCGGATTTTCAATGGGTTTATGATTGCGGCACATCCTCGTCACAACGGCTGGTGAGGAACGCTCTTGGTAAGTTCCAGAGCCGCGTAGATGGACGCAGGCTAGATCTTGTTGTGATTTCTCATTTTGACGCTGACCATATCAGCGGGATGGTGAAGTTGCTCAACGATGTGGGTACGCGCACCCTCATGCTGCCTTGGGCCCCGCTTTGGCACCGGCTCGCCATCGGATATGCGCAGGGGCTCGAACCTGACGATCCCGAATTTGCGTTCTATACCGACCCAGCGCAATACTTAGTCGATCAAGCCGGTGACGGGTTCAATCAAATCGTCTTTGTGCCGTTTTCTGATGGTGACGGACCAGCTGATCCGGACGGGGGCGGCGAGCCTGACTTTGACCCTGATGGCGATCTGCCGTTGAAGATTGAAGCCGAAGCAGAGATCCGCCAGGAGAAAGGCGACCAAGACTGGATGGCCGAATGGATGTCATATCTGTCAGGCGCAAGGCATCATTACCAAATGCTGATGATGCATCCGCGTGGCACGGCGTTCATCCCTAGCCTCTGGGAATTCGTGCCCTACAACGATCCAACGACTAGGCCACAGAACGTAGCGAGGTTTGTCGAGCGAGTGAATGATTTGCGCGATGCCCTCCTAAACAGCTCCGACAATGATCGCAAGGATGCGCTACGGGAACTGAAGGATCATTACGTGCGGACATTCCCGAAGTCTCAGCTCAACGATCTTAGCCTATTCTTATATGGAGGTCCCATCGGCCATTGGCGGACCAACTGGCCGTGGTTCGAGGAAAAATTTGACGGCTCAGTTATCTATACGGGTGATGGTAATCTAAGTACGGACCATCAATGGCAGTCTTTGGTCGGATATTTGGGACACAAACGATCTTTCCAGCCGACAGTGTTTCAAGTGCCCCATCATGGCTCAAAGAACAATTGGTTTACCGGCCTTGCATCCATGATCGAACCCGGGCTCAGTATCTTTAGCTCGGATCCTGGGCATCGCAGTTTTGGACATCCGCATGCAGATGTCTTGCGTGATCTCTGGCCATTTCGACCTGTCCAAGTCGATAAAGTGAATCACTACTGGGCCCATTTTGAACTTCACCGAGACTAGGACGGCGCTGGCTATGCGCCAATCAATCTTTCAAAGATCAGGATGATATGTCTCGATTAGGTTTTTGGTGAGCTGTTCACCACGCTTTGCGATCAACTCCAAGTCTTCCTGACACATCGGATCGAAGTTCGTTGGGTAATCAAACGTCTTGTCACGCGCTACGAGGTCAGGGGGCGGACACGGCAGGGCAGCATCGTTCTGCCCAAGATACGGCAAAAGAAAACCCTTAATCTCACCGCTTTCCTTGAGACGGTGCAAGAGATCGAATGTTATTGAATGAGTCCGACGATGAATTGTGTTAATCGTCTCGATCATTCGGGACGGCCAAAAATATGGTAGCGAGGAACCATCGGGAATGCCCTGGCCTGCGACGCAGGCAATAATGAAATCAGTCTCATTCACATTCGTGCTAAAACTGCTATCGCGCTTAGGGATGAGGCAACTCGTCCCAAGGTTATCATAGACGCCGCCGTCACTGACGATTGTTCGATGCGTGGCCGTTTCACCGCGCTTTATGTAGCGCTGCTGTTCATCCAAAGCTGGAAGGATGGCTGGAAACGAGGCACTGGCCGCAACAGCTTTTGCGACTAACGTGTCTTCGGTTAGCGTTCCAAATCTCCAACATCCAGATTCCATTGAGCCATAGCGAAATGCCGATTGGGTTCTGAGCTCTGACGCGTTGATAATGATTTTCAGGTTCTGGCGTTTGACCCCCTTGAGGAGGGTTCCCTTGAAATACTCATCGTCAAGAAATCGTGCAAAGGCTGTTGTTCTGCTCGCAAATCTGGGAAGCGGTGCTTGAAGACGTAGCTTCAATGAATCCAGGCTCGCATGTTTGATGCCGACAAGCCCAAGCGCAGAAATCAGAAGCCTTGCCGACGAGCATAGCGCCGCGAGAACGCCTGATGTGAAGATCGTCCCAACGATCTTCGGCGCTTCGCCAGAAAAGAGGGTGTATCGGATGATCCCCTTTTTCAGCCCTTTGCGCAGAATAATTTGCATGCGTTGATCAAATTCTTCGAAACTATCGTCCGAGTATGCCCAAAGCGCGCCAATCACACTTCCGCCGGATACAGTGGAAAGCGTTAGGACCTGATCGAGAATGCCGCGATCATTCAAAGCCCTCATACATCCAAGATGAAACGCTGCCGCTCGCGAGCCACCGCCTGATAGCGCAAGTCCGAATTTGAAAGACTTGCTACTCATCGACACTCTCCCCAGCGGCAAGGGTAACGACTTGAAATTCATTGCGCCTGAACAGATGAAAGCGCCAGGTCGGACGCGTGGCTGCATGACCAACGATCAGCATCACAACATGACGCGGCGTCTTTTCCTGTAGATGGAGTATCTGCGCCATGGCGCCAAGATCTACCATGCTTGGCTTTGGTATGGAAACAGGATGCGTATGCCAGACTCCAACGAACTTCGTTGAGTTGCCGCTTTCTTTTGCGTGGAATTCACAAAGCGCGTGCGTCCCTTCAATGCCGCACTCAAAAAGCTCGGGAGACTTTTTGCTGTCTGGCGGCGGTCCTGTGGCCACATCAATCGAAATTATTCCCAGCGCATCATCAATTTCGCCAAGGAGGATACCCCCAGTTTCGTCCTTAGCGCTGCCCGTACGGGCGTTTGACTTGATCTCACTGTCTATCGCTGATTGCGCGCGATGAGAGAGATGGACGCGGTATCCATGATGAGCCTCGACGTGGATACTGGGTTGGCAAAGCGGGACAAGATGCGAGGACATTGAGCCGTCATCATGTGACACACGAACGAAACATGCTGTTGCCTTTGAGTCACCGCCCTCCCTCAAGGCCGAAGCTGCAAAGTTGAAGAATGAGGATGCGAAAAAGGCGATATCTGCAGCTGATCCCACGAAGGTAGGCTCGGAGCAACCTGGTTCGGGTTGAAACCCTCGCTCGTGCTGATCGAATGGCCAAAACGCTTCGGCGAAATCTGTCAAACCGCTATCAGACATTGCGGCGACTTTGGTGCGACGCAATAGGTCGGCAGGGCCAAAAGCTGAACCAGGCATGTTCAAAGTGGCGATACCTTTTGATGCATTTGCGCTGATCGCGCATCGTAGCATCGGCGGCACATCATTGTGCTTTGTCAGATCAAGCTGCAAGGCGGTGGCAACCCGTCTTGACGCCGTCGCATCGATGACAAGATCGAAATCACTGATATTAAGTGCCTCTGGCCAACCTTTTGTTAGGTTGGCGAATTCATGATCGATGTCTGCCTTTGGGTTGATCGCACGCAGCTGTACAGACAAGGCGCTTTGTTTTGAGTAACCGACTTGATAGTTTCGGAATTGCTGCCGAACAAGGATGCCAGCATTGACGGCTGAATAATCGACCAGGCGAATTTTTTCGGCTCCAGCGCGAGCGAGGTATTCACCGATATGAGAGCCGAGCGCGCCACAACCCAACAGCGCAATCTTCTTGCCAAGAAACCAGCTGGCTTTGGTGCCTTGGTCCCGACGAAAGGTAACCTCGGGACGGTTATCGTAGACGCGGCACCATTCGGTCTTGGCTTCGGTTGCCCACTCAAGAACGACCTTCCAGGCTTCCAGCGTTGCCTCGGTATTCTCTTCCAGAATTATGCCCTGGAGAGCTTTGACATACTCCGCATCCATCTTCCAGGCGCTGAGGTGCTGTCGTAATGGCTCATCCGCCGCTCTTCGCCTCATGGGCGCGCCAAGAATGAAGTAGAGCGGTTCGTTATCAGGTTGGCACAGGGCAAATATTTTCAGGATTGAGAACAGCAGATCGAAGGGAACTCCGCGAGCTTCCAGCGTCGTGATGAGTTTGCTGATCGTGTCAGGGTACTCCATCGGCATGGCCTGATTGAGCAGCACGACTGCGGCAAACTTTTCATCCTTCGGCAGCGAGCTCGGCGTCTCGGACCATTCTGAAATATCAAAGCAATGGTCATTCCGTCTGGTTAGTTTTCCTGTTCCAAGCCAGAAGGATTTCCCATCTTCAATCTCTGGCGCATCGATCTCGACCGCAAGTTTGATGTCGGAGGAAGTGTATTCAACTGGCGGGTGAAGAGGTGCATCCTCCGGGTCAAGCTGATTGCGGGCAGCATCACGCAGCCAATCGTCCAGACGTTTGATCAGGCCAAACATTCCATCCTGCGATGCCCATTCGACATCCGTTGCCTGGTACAAACAGAGGTAGTCACCCCACTGCACATGGGCGCGCCCGAGAAAGCGCTTGTGTGCGAAGTAGACCCTTGGCGGTTCCACTGGAAAATGCGGCGACACGAAAATGTTCAGCGGCTCGCGCCTTCTATAGTCGAAGCCGCCATCTTCATAAGCGTATCCGCTCGTATCAATAGACACGCGAATAACAAGAGAAAGGCCTTGGCCAGCAGGTGGCTTTACGTCAACGATATCAATCGTATCATCGCTGGCTGCCGCGATATCTTGGAGTTGGTCGAGTGCAAGTTGTTGCCCTCTCGTCGTGAAATCAGCCATACCCGACCTGTTCCGAGGGCGGGCTGTCTGATCCGCGCGCATCATCAACCGCATCGGCAAGTTTCCTTGCAGCGGCCGCTTGCGCAACTTCTGGAGCGTCTAGCGCGCCGTCGGAAACATCAAAGACCAGGGGCTCTCCGTCTTCTCCATCCTCGTGAGTGCAGAGGAAACCTCCATCAGCGATTTCTTCGTAGCGTTTCTTCGCTTTTGCGTGCGGTGGATTTTCGCCAGATGCATTCTGCAAGGGAATTTTTTCGCTGCTGGCGACAATCACGCCGCCATCAACCTGATACTCCGCCAGATCATCAAGAATATCCTGCTTGAGAACTTCTTTGTCGCCTTCCTTTTGGTACATGGCCGACTTGCTGCAATGATGCGGTGCAAGGAACACTTTCCAGGCGAGGTACTCCTCGTTGCCAGCCTCCTTGGTCTTGTCGATGATCTTGCGCAGACGCGGGTAGGCAATGTCGCCGAACAGGAGAACGCCCCCTTTGGAAGGGTTATCACCCAGAACAACCTGCATGCAAAGGCTTGTGTTGTTGCGGTCACCATCAGTTTCTTCCGCGAATGGTGCATGGATGAACGCGTTGAAGTCTCCCTCGTAATCGACACCGTCAATTTCTGTTATCGAGTTGCCAGGAACAGTCAGGCGATCTTCCGGGAAGCCGACGAAGTGATCTTCTTTGAGAAGGGCATCGTATCCGATGAGTCTGACCCGATCACCTGCGCCAACGTCACCACCTGAGTTGATCGTTTCTTGAACACGGCGCTCGGCTTCTTCTTTGAAGGCTACTGCATCATCGCACAAATCCTGATCGTTCTCGATGAAGACGCGCGGGGTAAACCAGATTTCGCCAATCGTGACGCGATCAAGCAAATCGTGGAAGCCCTGAATGTGATCTTTATCAGGGTGGGTCAAAGCAAAGGTTGAAAGATATGGTTTGCCGTTCACTGTGGGGAGGTTTTCTACGAGTTTGTCGACCAAGGCAGCATGATCATCGTCTGCATCGCCAGCGCTATGAAGATCTCGCAAGTCAACCTGCAAAACAATGCCATTCTGGACGACAACAGTTGTGCTATCCCCTGTGCCGACTGGCCAGAACATCACCTTAGGTTCATCAAACATTGTTTGCCTCAGTATTGGTCAATAATACGCACCATCGCTGACGCAACAGCTCACCAAAAGCATACTACGGATATTGCGGTTGAGGCAACATGATACAAGATGTAGGGTTAGAGAGAACGGGGATTTTCGGCTATTCCCTCTGGCTTTCCAACAGCTTCAAGGTTGATTCTGCTGGAGGCGCCTCGGTGTAGTGCGGCGGATCATCCGATCGGCCGACTGGTTTCTACGCCCAAATGAATGACTGCTTTCAGAAGGACAGGTGATTTTCGACGGGAGCGCAGCGAACGCCCGCTTGCCGCCCTGCGCGTTGCTGATGCTGCAAATGCGGATGCGAGCAAATTGCGCGCAGATGCAGCGAACGACTGTAAGGTCCCGCAAAGCCGCCCGTCACTCGGCCTTGCTGAACTCCCGCGCGAGAATTTCCCGCGCATGCGCGACCCCTTCTGGGGTCAGGCTCAACGATTTCGCCTTGTTTTTGGGATCAAAAATCAGGCCTTTCTCGAAAAGCCGGTTGGTGATGGCCCAATCGATTCCCTTCCAGACCTGATCGCCGTAATGCAGCGTCAGGCTAAGGATCGCGAGAGCCGCATCATCGATCTTGTCAGTGTCGAGTGCCATCTCCCCCTCGTTTTCCTGTGTCTGCCCGCTTTTCGAACCGCGGCCGCGCATCATGCATAACCCCGCCGCTTCTTTATCGCCGCAAGTTTCATCAGCGCGGTTACGGCGCGCCCTTCATCTGGATGCTGCTCAATCATCATCTGCCCGCGCGCGCCAATGCTGCCCCATTCGCGCACCAAGCTGGCGCCCCCAAAGAGATCGGGCTGAATGCTCATGCGGTAAAACCGCCGCATGTTGCAGGCTGGATCGATCCGCCGCATCTGCAGGTCGGTCGGGAACACCTCAAGTTGAGCGACAGAGTGAGACATATCGTGATCCAGCAGGCTTTCTTCCAAAATATCAGGTGGAAGCCTGCTCTTCCACCTCGATTTCCCCGCGAGAGGAAAAGGGGGCTCATGCCCCCTTCTCGAACTTCATGACCGGGATGCCGAGCTTTTTGGCCTTGTCGGCTAGGTTCTCCTGGATGCCGGTGCCCGGGAAGACGAGGACGCCCACGGGTAGCACGTCCAGCATAGCGTCGTTGCGCTTGAAGGGCGCCGCCTTGGCGTGCTTGGTCCAGTCGGGCTTGAAGGCCACCTGCGTCACGCCGCGGGCCTCGGCCCATTTGGCGGCGATGAGTTCCGCGCCTTTGGGGCTTCCACCGTGGAGAAGGACCATGTCGGGATACTTGGTCCGGACCTGGTCGAGCTTTCCCCAGATCAGCCGGTGATCGTTGAAGTCGGTCCCGCCGGTGAGGGCAACCTTGGGGCCTGCGGGCAACATCACCTCGGTTTCTGCGCGGCGCTTGGCGGCGAGGAAGTCGCGGCTGTCAATGAGCGCGGCGGTCATGTGCTGACGGTTCACCATCGAGCCCGTGCGGGGGCGCCAGGACGATCCCGTGTGATGGACGAACTCGGTGGCGGCGTGATCGCGCATCATGTCCATGCAGTTGCGCCGTTCGATCAGCGTCAGGCCTTCGGCCGTCAGGCGCTCGAGTTCGGTGGATTTCACCTCGGAGCCGTCCTGCTCGCGCTGAAGGCGGCGCTGCGCCTGTTCGTTTTCATCGAGCGACCGCTCGATCCGGGCCGTCGCGCGGTGGAAGAGGTTGACCTGGCCCCAGAGCACCTCTTCGAGGTCGGGTTCCATGCGGGTGTCTTCAAGGCTCGCGACGAGGGCATCGAAGATGTCGGCGACGGCGACCGCAAGGCGCTGCCCATCGGGCATCGGGCGCGGATCGGGCTCATCAAAAGGACGGAAGCCATAAAGCTGCAACTCGTCGAGCGCATGGGCGGTCTGGGATGCGGTGTGGGCGGGTTCATACGCGTCGTCGTGGGTGTGGATCGTCATCGGTTTCTTGCCTCCGGGCCTGTCTCAACCGCGCGACACCCGCGCGGCCTTCATGGGCTGCGAAAGCCGTCATGGGGGACGCCCCTTCACCCCGCCTTTCGGGGCCGGAACGCATGTGGAGGAGGGCGGCAGGCAAGCTATTTGTTTCGCGATGCAAAGCGGGGGCTCGTCCCCAGCGGCGGAAATAGCTTGCCTGCCGCCCTTGATGGGGCGTCCCCTTTGACGGCCGCCTGCCCATCTCTTGAAGGCCGCGCGGGTGTCGGGTGGATGAGATTTACCCGGCAAGAGGCAAAGGTGATGATCCACACCCGCGACAGGACTGCAGGACCCCTACCCCCCCTCTGCCCCTGACCGCCCCCTGCGCGATGCTGCTCAGCCTGACAGGCGCTGCCGATCCTCAAGCCCGATCTGCCCTGCCAGATGCTGGCGCAGCGCCTCTTTGCCGGTCGCCCGGAGATCATCGTTGAAATCCCCGAGTTGTGGCTCGAGCACATGGCACCCAATCCCGACATCTGTGGCTTTGGCGCTCAACCTCTCTGCCGCGCGTTGCCCGGCCGGATCGCGGTCGATCGCGATGTAGAGGCGCTGCAATCCCTCTGGCAGCAGGACGGCCCCGAGGTGACCCGACGAGAGCGCCGCCCAGACGGGAAGGCCGGGGGCCGCCTCGGACAGGGACAGCATGGTCTCGATGCCCTCGCCGACCACGAGGATGTTTTGCTGCGGGGTCAGCCTGACGGCATTGCCCAGGAGGTGACCCATGGCACGTCGCTGCGTTTTGACCTCCGCCTTGCCCTGTCCGTCGTGCGCAAGCCAGGTGCGATGCACACCCTGCAAGGCCCCTGCCCCATCGGTGACCGCAGCTATCAGCGCCGGTCTGGGGATGCTCCGGGTCTGGCCCTCATCCCGATGCCAGCACTTCGGGTGGAAGCGCAGCGCGCTCATCGTGCCGCCTTGGGTGATGCCTCGGGAGCGGAGGTAGGTATCAGCAAGCGTGCCTGCGACTGGCATAGAGGCTGCAAAGAGCCGCGCCGCCGCGGCTCGTGTGCCACCGGGGGCTTTGGCCTTCTTCGGCACTGGCGTATTCGGGAGGACCGGCTGGGGGCGGCCCAAATGCGCTCGGGCCTCAGTGAGAAGATCGGGAAAGCGGGAAATCCCCGTTCGCTCACGGATGATGTCGAGAAGATCACCATGCAATCCGACAGCAGCGTCCTGCCATTTGCCACGGGCTCCCGGTCCTGATGTGGGTCCAGTCAGCCGCACGAAGAGCGACCGGCCGGGATTGTTCTGCAAATCGCCGACGATCCAGTAGGACCCTTCCCGCCGTCCGGCGGGAAGGTAGGCGCGACACACGCTCTCTGCGTTCTCCGCCAGAGCGCGGATCACATCTTCAGTCTCGGAATACATGGCTCAGCACCCTCCACGCGCATGTAGTCCTGTCACGGGACAACGTGCAAGCAGACGATCAAGCACTGCGATGCCGCTGGAGTCTGCTGGGCAGAAGAGCCGCAGCTTCCAGGCGATGATCTCCGAGAAGAACCCATCTGCCTTGAGCCGGTCCTTGGCGGCACCCAAAAAGCCCGACAGTTCTATCCGGTTCACCCCCATGACGCGGGACCTGTGCAACTCCATCCCCTCGGCCAAGCGCACGACCGTCTTGCCCTCCAGAACAAGGGCATGGACCTGCGCCGCCGTGAGCTTCGGCGCATCGGCGGCCAGCGTGGTCGCGACCCAAGACGGCGAGACGCGGCGACCGATGATGCGCTGCCCATCGTCGGTTTGTAGCCGGTAGACGCGGGTCTCGTCCTGCGGCAGTTGCTTCCAGATCGGCAGCAGCAGCCCCGCCACGATGTGCAGCGTGGTTTCCGTGAATTCCGGCACCTCGGCCAGTTCCGCGGTCCAGGCGGCGGCGAAGACTGCGCGGTCGGCTTCGAGCCAGTGGGTGTCCTCCATCATCCGGGCCGGAACCGTGCTGGCCTCCGTTGGCCGGATCAGCCTCAGCCGCGGTTCGATGGTGCCGTCGTCCAGCATCAAGCTGGTCGCGGGCACCTGCACGGCAGCCCTGTTTGAGCGGCTGTTAACTAGCAAACGCGCCTTCGGATCGTCCAGCCAGTCGAGCGCATCAGCGAGCGCGGTCGGCGTGTTGCGCTGCTTTTGCGCGATGGTCAGGAGCTGGGTTTCTGCGCCGGAGCCGGGATGGGTGTAGATCACCCGTGCGTCCGTCACCTGAAAGCTCTCGGCGCGCAGCGTCTCGAGCCCGAGGTCGTAGACCCCGGCAGCGATAGCGCCCTCGATTCGCTGGTCGAGGAGTTCCTCGAAGACCGAGAACAGCACGGCCTGCATGTCGATCGTCAGCGCCAGCAGGCGATTGAGGAAAGTCGTGATCGGGGGCAGATCGTCTTTGAGGCCGTTGTCATCGGTCAGGCTGAGACCGGTGGCATCCTCGAATTCCCCAAGCGAGCAGCCCGCAACATCGCCGCGATAGATGCGGCGGTAAAGCTGGCGCAAGGCATCGCGGGCATAGGGAGACTCCAGATTGTCCTCGGGCCGGAACAGCCCCTGCCCGCCGGTTTGACGCTGGCCGCGCGTGATCGCCCCGAGCGTGTCGAGGCGACGCGCGATGGTGCTGAGGAAGCGTTTCTCTGCTTTCACATCGGTAGCAACGGGCCGGAACAGCGGTGGTTGCGCCTGGTTGGTGCGGTTGGTGCGGCCCAGTCCCTGAATGGCCGCATCGGCCTTCCAGCCCGGTTCCAGGAGGTAGTGGACCCGCAGGCGCTGGTTCTTCGCCCCGAGATCGGCGTGATAGCTGCGCCCCGTGCCGCCGGCATCCGAGAAGATCAGGATGCGCTTCTGGTCATCCATGAAGGCGGCGGTTTCCGCGAGGTTGGCAGACCCCGCCCGGCTTTCGACGACGAGCCGCGCCAAATGACCCTCGCCCTTGCGCACGATGCGGCGCGAGCGGCCCGTCACTTCCGCCACCAGATCGGTGCCGAAGCGCTGGACGATCTGGTCCAGCGCGCCGGGCACAGGCGGCAGGCTTGCCAGATGCTCGATCAGCGCATCGCGGCGGCGCACCGCCTCGCGGCATTCCACCGGCTGGCTATCGCGCGTGACCGGGCGCGAGGACAGATTGCCCTCGCTGTCAGTGAAGGGCTCGTAGAGCTGCACCGGAAAGGAATGGGCGAGGTAGTCAAGGCAGGCCTCTCTTGGCGTAATGTCAACGCGCACATCGTTCCATTCATCCGTGGGGATGTCCGACAGGCGGCGCTCCATCAGCGCCTCACCGGTTGAGACGATCTGGATGACGGCAGCATGGCCTGCTGCCAGATCAGCCTCGATGCTGGAAATGAGGCTGGGGGTCTTCATGGAGGTCAGGAGATGACCGAAGAAGCGCTGCTTGGCGGACTCGAAGGCCGAGCGTGCCGCGGATTTGGCCTGACGGTTTAGCGTGCCGCCGGATTCGCCAGTAATGTTGGCCGCTTCCAGCGCCGCGGACAGGTTCCGATGTATGACTCCGAAGGCGAGCGCATATGCATCATAGATGCCGCGCTGCTCCGGCGTCAGCGCATGTTCCAGCATCTCGTATTCGACGCCGTCATAGGACAGCGAGCGCGCCGTGTAGAGGCCAAGCGACCGCAGATCGCGGGCCAGGACCTCCATCGCGGCAACGCCGCCAGCTTCGATAGCTTGCACAAATTCCGCCCGCGTCGAAAACGGAAAGTCTTCCCCGCCCCACAGACCGAGGCGCTGCGCATAGGCAAGGTTGTGCACCGAGGTTGCCCCCGTGGCCGAAACATAGACCACGCGGGCATTCGGCAGCTTGTGCTGCAGCCGCAGACCCGCCCTGCCCTGCTGCGAGGCCGTAACATCGCCGCGCTCGCCCTTGCTTCCTGCGGCGTTGGCCATGGCATGGCTTTCATCGAACAGGATCACCCCGTCGAAATCAGCCCCGAGCCAGTCGACGATCTGGTCAACGCGGGACTTTTTTGCAGCCCGCTCCTCGGAGCGCAGCGTGGCATAGGTTGTGAACAGAATGCCCTCGGAGAGCGGGATGTCGCGGCCTTGTGCAAAACGCGACAGCGGCGTGACCAGCAAGCGTTCCTGGCCAAGGGCAGACCAGTCGCGCTGAGCGTCCTCGAGAAGCTTGTCACTCTTCGAGATCCAGAGCGCCTTGCGCCGACCCTGAGCCCAGTTGTCGAGCACAATCCCGGCCGACTGGCGGCCCTTGCCCGCCCCGGTGCCGTCGCCAAGGAAGAAGCCGCGGCGGAAACGGACGGCGTCAGCGCCATCGTCCGGCGCGGCCGAGACCATGTCGCCGGTCTCATCGACGGTCCAAGACCCCGCGAGATAAGCGCCATGCGCCTCGCCCGCGTAGATCACAGTCTCAAGCTGCGCGTCGGACAGAAGGCCATCGCGCAGAATGGCGGCTGGAAGCTTGGGCCGGTAGCTGGGTTTTGGGGGCGCGACCGAAGCCATGGCCGCAGATTGCACAAGCTTGGTCGGGTGCGGTTCCGCTCCGGGAATGTCGATCGCCTGCAGACGGAAGGTCTCATAAATAGCATCCGACAGGCGCGCGCTGGCCCCGTCCTCGGTTGCATCGCGCAGGGTATAGGCGAGGTCTGCGGCCTCGATCTGCACCGCGGTGTTGGTGGGGGCTGTTGCAGGCGTGGCGCGCGACGAGCTGATGCCTGTGCGCGTGGTGCGGGCAGGATTTCCCGGGAAGGGGGAAGTGGGGCCCTGCCCGGCTGGTGCGACCTGCGCCAGTTCGAGGCGCGGGGGGACATGGGTAGTGATCAGCGACAGCAGGCTGGCGACATCAGGCGATATCGGGCGCGCCAGATCGGCTGTGATGCCGCCCGCCTCGCCACCGCGGCATTTGTCGAAGACCGAAATCCGCGTCTCAAAGCTGGTGCCGTGCTTGGCGAAGGCGGCACCGGACACCGCACCCGTAAAGACCAGATGCGCGGTCTCGGTCAGGCGCCCGAAGGTCTCAGCCCAGGCGGGCGCATCGGGCGCGAAGCCCGCACCGGTGATGGCGACCAACCGTCCGCCGGGGGCCAGACGCGCGAGCGCCGAGCGCAGATGCCGGGCTGTCGCCTCAGTGCTGCGGGCGTCGACATTCGCCACCGCCGAGAATGGCGGGTTCATCAGGATGGCGCTCGGGCGCAGATCCGCGTCGAGATGATCGTCGATCTGTGCAGCGTCGAAGCAAGTGACAGGCCGACCCGGAAACAGTCGACGCAGGAGATCAGCGCGGGTGTCGGCCAGCTCGTTCAGCGCGAGGCTGCCGCCCGCGATTTCTACGAGGACCGCCAGAAGGCCTGTTCCGGCCGATGGCTCCAGCACCAGATCGCGCGCGGTGATCTGTGCTGCAGCCAGTGCCGCCAGCCCCATGGGCAGCGGCGTCGAGAACTGCTGGAACCGCTCCATCTCTTCAGACCGCCGCGTGTGGGTCGGCAAAAGGCCGGACACCTTGGCAAGGATCGGCAGCAGTGCTGCGGGCGAGCCCGCCCGCGCCAACAGCGCGCGGCCGAATTTCCGCAGGAACAGGACAAGCGCTGCCTCGCCTGCTTCATAGGCCAGCTTCCAGTCCCAGGCGCCGGTCGCGTCAGAGCCGCCAAAGGCGCACTCCATCTCAAGGCGCAGGCGCAGCGCGTCGATCTGGAAACCTTGCGCCAGATCAGTCTGCAGCGCTTTGGCCACGCTCAAGATCGCAGCGGCCGTATCGGGGGACGGGATGGGGACAACAGGCGCAAGTGCGCGCTCGGTCGCAAAATGGGCGAGATGGGTCATCGGGAAACTCCGGAATGAGGG
Organism: Roseovarius sp. MBR-51; assembly: GCF_053628575.1. Lineage (NCBI taxonomy): Bacteria > Pseudomonadati > Pseudomonadota > Alphaproteobacteria > Rhodobacterales > Roseobacteraceae > Roseovarius > Roseovarius sp. MBR-51. Next base: position 18,342 of record NZ_JBRJGQ010000010.1, on the reverse strand, counting down.
ACAGGATCAGCCCCGGACACCCTCTTTCGGGCACCCTCAGGCCTGACCTTCCCCGGCCCTCCTCTTCCTCTCAAACCCCATGATTTCCGCAGGCGGCTTGATTTTGTTCCCGTTATGTTCTATGCTGAAAGCGACGCTAAGAAGGGAGATCCCCGATGGAAAGCACCACTTACGCCCTGCCCGCGACGCCAAAGCAGATCGCCTATGCCCGCGCGCTGGCCCTGCGCAACCAGACGCTTCTGCCGTGGGAGGTTCAGCAAGATCGGCGATCCCTGAGTGCCTGGATCGACGAACAAGCCAAGATGAACCCGGGCGCGCAGGAAAGCCGCCCGACATCAAGGCAGGTCGCCTTTGCAGAACGCCTCGCCCGGATCAAGCGCCGCGCCGTGCCGGACGAATGTTTCCGCGACAAGGGGCTGATGTCGAAGTGGATCGACGGGAACAAGTGAGCACGGCACCGGCTGGCTCCGGCCTTCCGGAGCTTCTGCCATACCGTGGCTTGGCAAACCGAGCGTAGTTGCCAACCTATAGGTTGGCAGATTAGCCCTTCGGGACATCAGCCTCGGTCAAACTCCTGTCCGAAGGACCAAGACCTGGGCCCGGCGGGACGCCGGGAGATGCCTACATCGGCCTTCGGCAACCACCGCAAGTCGTAGTCGTCTCTCGACCCAGCGTCTTCAGATCTTCCTCCACTTGGGGCTAGCCCCTCAGTTCTTTGGAAATGGTGATGTTGGAGCGTCCATAACGCTGGAAAAGCAACCTCATCGAAGAAAACTATAGTGGTCTCTTGGGGCCGAGACGTCGCCTTCCTCAGCGCGTCTATACGAAGCCCAGAAGACCGGCGGACTCAGTCCAAAGCCTCAAAGAACAACTGATGGTCACACGGCTTCAAATGCGTGACGTCCGGCCTGTTGCCGTTTGCCGGTTTCATGTCTTCGCCCCCCCCAAAAAAGCGCATGCGCCATTACTCGTCAGCCGACGGCAGTAAGCGAGTAGTGCGGTGTCCCATCCCAAACAAGATCCCAAGACGCGCCCGGCCGGACGTTCTGGATGGCGTGGGGCTCGAAGCAGACGAGGCAATTCCCGCCCGGCGCGGGAGCCCGAACTGAGGGGTAGATCAGGCCCCGCGATCCAGCCCGGCGAAGATGTTGGGCCAGGCTTTGGCCCTCGGGATATCCGACAGCCGGATCGGGATGCAGCGCTGGGTGTTCCGGCTCATCGGTCAGATCATCGAAGATCCCGATGAAATCCGCCAACAATTCCACATAGCGAGCGCTGTCATGGAAGCTGCCGGTAAAGCCGAGTTCACGGGTGCGGTGCCAGGCCACTTCGCTGACAGAAACCATCACCTCCCACGCGCAGTACCAGGCGCCACGATCTTCGGTGTTGAAGCGGTTCCCGCCGGCGCGGGTATAGGTGAAGGCAGCGTTGACATGACTGTCGCCGTAAATGCGCAGATCGCGGCTGCGCCGCTGCCAGGCAAGCTCGCGCGGGTCCAGATGGGGATTGCGGCCACGTTCGGCCAGAAGGCGGCCGCTGGTCAGGCCCTCGATCTCTGCGAGGATCTCCATCTCGTCATCGGTATCGACGAGACCGCGCAGGGATGGCGGCTTGTGGTAAGTGGCGGGCAGGAGACGAACGAGACCACGATCAGAAATCTCGGTCTGCTTCATGCCCCACCGCGCAATGCATCAAGATAGGTCCGAACCGCGAGAATTTGCGGCAAGCCCCCGTCGATGGCGGTATCAACCGGACGGCTACCCCCGAACAGCGGCCCTGTGTTCGGTCGGGTGAACCAGCTTCGCGCGAGCGGCTCGGAGAAGTAGAGTTCGAGCGACTTGTAGATGCCGATCACCGCACTGAGTCGCAGGAGTTGATCCTTGGTCAGTTCTCCCGCAAAGTCCGGCTTCTTGGCGCGCTTCCACGTGCTCACCGTCATATCGGCAAGGCCAGCCGCTTCGTTCAGGTTAAGGCCCCAAGCATCGACCACGCGCGCGTAAGCCTTCAACGCGACGGCGTTGATCTGTGCGGGTTCCCGGATTTTCTCTGCGACGTACATGGCGTCCTCCATTGGGCTGAATATAGATCATATGGCCTGATTGTAAAGATCAAATGAACTGCCTGCGCTCTCACCCGAACCGGCGCCCTTCTTCGGTGAAGGTGTACTCGTTGACGATGATCCCCTCCTCTATGGCCTCGTCCGAGGTCAGGTGGTCGTATTCAGCCTGAAGCTGGCGGTAGAGCCAGCGGGCCAGATCACGCAGCGCCTCGGTCACGATCTCCTCGGCGTCTTCGGTCGGCGGCTGCCAGGTCGGGCTGTCCCGCGTGACGTCCACGGACATGGTGTATTCGTGGTAGTAGCGGCCGCGGTGGCTGACCTCGGCAGCGAGCTGGTAGAAATTCCGCCGCTGGATGGCCTGCAGCCAGTCGGCGATGCCATGCAGCGTCGCGTCCGTCGGGGCGTAGTCCCGGATGCGCGCGGCCGCGCCCTTGGAGTGGGACCAGTAACCTTCGAAGCAAGCCTTATGCAGAGCACCGCATAAGGCGTCTTATGCCGAGCGACGGATTATGCGGAGCGGTCAGGTCATCACGCTGTAAACGCGAGTGATTTTCGACAATCCGCTCCACATAATTCCGGACGGGTTCAGGTCAGCGTATTCTTCCTTCCGGTCATCAGCATCGCAATCAACGCATCCGGAGCCTTGAACTTTCCGCGACGCAGCTCGGGCGGGATGACCGCCTCTACAGCCTCGAGCTTTTGGGCTGCATCAACGCGCAGATAGGTCTCGGTCGTTCGGATGTCCGCGTGTCCCAGCCAAAGCGCGACCTTTCGGATGTCGCGGGTCGCCTCCAGCATGATGACGGCGCAACTATGCCTGAGCTGGTGGGGCGACACTGAACGCCCCGCCAATGATGGACAGTGCTGAGACGCTTTCACGACGTGTTTGTCGAGCACATACTCGAACCCGGATCGCGTCATCGCTCTCCCTTCGGCATTGACGAAGATCTCCGGTGCAGGCGTAAGCCCTCGCACGGCAAGCCAAGCCCGCAAGTCTGAAGCTGTCTGCTTCCAGAGTGGAAAGTGCCGATGCTTTCGTCCTTTTCCTCGAACCAGCAGGCTTGGAGCCTGGCCTAGAACCAGATCGGTCAAGGCAGCCCCTACGAGTTCCGACACGCGCAGCCCTCCCGCAAAACAAAGGTGCATCATGGCGCGATCCCTGGCACCTAAGCGCGTCGTGACATCGGGAGCATTCAGAACGGCCTGCACCTCGTCCTTGGACAGGTGCTGGACCAGCTTGTTCTCGCAACGTTTTGTCGGGATCGCCCGGATTTGCGCGACTTGGGCCAGGAGGGCTGGATACTGGTATTCAACGAACCGCATGAACGACTTGATGGCCGCGAGCCGTGCATTTCGCGAAGTGGCGCCATTTCCCCGATCTATCTCGAGATGATCCAGAAAGGCCAGGATCAATGGTGCGTCCAGCTGCTCGATACTGAGCTGCGACGGGCTGGATCCGACACGCCTCGCCGCGAACTGGAACAGCAGTTTGAAGGCATGCGCATAGGTTTCGCTGCTGTGGGCGCTGAACCCGCGCTGCCGAGGGAGGTAATCCTGCATGAACTGCGTAATAGCCGGCGCAAGAGCTGTCATGAGCCGCCCCCCGTCAAGAGTTCCTCGGCTGCGGCAGAGATTTCGGCCAACAGCTCGGGCGTCCGATGCAGATACCAGTACGTGTATCGGAGGTTGGAATGCCCCATGTACGTCATCAGCGCGACAGCATTGCGCGCAATCGCTTCGCGCCCGGCCCCAGATTTTTCCAGCACCCGTGTCGCAAAGGTGTGGCGCAGATCGTGGATCCGAGGGCGCCTGGGCCGACCGGGCGCAATCGCCGCGATGGCAAGGATTTCGTGGAACGCCCTATGCGGGACAGAGTAATAGATTTTCCTCTTTCCTTCGGAAAGGAAGAGATGGTCGTCCTCGGCCGCGACGTCCAGCCTCAGTTCCAGATACCGGTCGAGAATGCCCATCATACTCGGATGCAGTGGCACCATCCGGCTCTTGCCAAACTTGGTCTTTCGGATGTGCAAGATGCCATCCGGCAGAACATCACTCAGGGCCAGGTTCAAGGCCTCCGATATCCGTAAGCCGGTCGATGCGATCAGGCCGAATAGGACGGCATAGATTTCGCGCCGAACTGGCGAGCTTTCGTTCTGTTGCCTGACTCGAGCTGCAACGATGAACCTCGCCAATTCATCGTCCGTGAAGATGTAAGGAATGAACTTGGTCCGATGCGCCTTGAAGATGCCTCCCGGCGGAATCTCATGTGAAGCGTCTTCTGCGTGCAGAAAGGTTGCCAACCGGATGACATCCGTGATGCGGCGATACCGAGTGTCTGGCGTCGACGCACCGTCAGCCCAGGCCACCGCTGTTGCGGTCCTAACGTGTCGCTCACCTTTGGCTTCGACGAACTGGCCGAACGAAGCCAAGTTCTTGGCCGTCTCCTTGAGCTTGAAGCCAAGCGACCTTCGCAGTGCGATGTAGCGATTGATTTCCTCGATCAGCATGCGGCCTCCCCCGCCCAGGGCTGAGCGATTTCGCGGAGCAAAGCGAAGTCAACCTTCGCATATTGCATGGTGGTGGACAGGGAGCGGTGCCGGAGGACCGCTCCGACCCCTGCAAGATTGACCCCATGCCGAAGCATCGCTGTCGCCGCCGAATGACGAAGCAGATGCGAACCACGTCGACCACTCTGGATGCCCGCCCGGTCAAGAGCCGCCTGAACCAGACAGTTCACAGCAAACCTCGACATCGGACGCATCGGATTTTTTGCTGTGACGAACACGCGCGGCGTGGCAAATGACGGCCGTCCCCGATCCAGATAGGCCAGCAGTGCTTCGCCGACTTCTTGAGGAAGAGGCAGCCATTCTTCACGACGAGACTTGCCACCCCTGATGGCAATGCGACCATTCCGCCAGTCGATGTGATCGAACTCAAGGTTTGCGACTTCGCTTGCGCGCAAGCCGAGTCGGACAAGGAACAGAATGACCGCATGATCGCGCAGGCGGGCCTCACCGCCGCAAGCTGCCAAGATCCTCGCGATATCTTCGTCGTTGAGAAAGTCTGGCACTGGCGCCAATTGCCAGCCCGCAAAATTCGGGATGGCCTGGTCACGGCCGGCCGGGCAACGCCCAGTTGCAATCAGGAAACGCAGGAATGCGCGAGTGGTGGTCACCGTTATCCTTGCATGGGCAACGCCGTGCATGCCCGCGCGTTCCAGCACAAACTCCCTGATTGCATGGGCGCTATAAGCCTCAGGCGCGTCGCCAAGGACGAGAAACAGGTGAACAAGGATGTTCTGATAGGTATCGAGGGTGCTGTCCAACACCCCGCGATTTCGGAGCATCCAATCCCGGAACTCGCCAAGGATCGGCCACCGATCACTCGGGGACGGCGGCTTCGGCAGTGGGTCGACAATACCCAGTTCTTCAAGGAAGAGAACAAACAGGGCACCTGATCGCAATCGCATAGAGTAATTCGGCATGGCCCTGAAGGCCGGTACAGATGCTGCGTATCCACTGTGGATGGTGCCGAGGTCATAGCCGGCGTCGTGCATCCAATCCGTCCAGTGCCCCAAGTAAATGGTCAGCATCGAAATCGTTGACTTGGTGTAATTCCGTGCGTGAAGCCAACGGACATAGCCCTCGAAGTGTGGGCGGGCGAAATGAAGCCTTGAAAGCGTGAGATACCGCGGAGTGTTCCGCCTTTTCTTGGGGGTGCTGGACATTCGATCTCCTGACATGGGTTCAATGCCGGAAAATGCCGGCGACCCACTTCTCGCCCAAAAGAACCCGCGAGGGCACAAGCCCGTCGTTATGCGGAGCGGATTGTCGAAAATCACTCGCGTTTACAGCGTGATGACCTGACCGCTCCGCATAATCCGTCGCTCGGCATAACAAGCCCCGTCGCCCTGGCTCCAGAAGCCTGAGAACCAGATGCAGGGCTTGGCCCGCGTGCCGCCGCCCATCAGGCGCACGGGCGTGGTTTTGAGACGAATGCCGAGGATATCGCAGATACGCTCGAAATCCTCGTAGACCGCGTCCCACCAGTCGTCATGGGGGCCAAGCTCGCGATACCAGCTGCGCGCCTTTTCCTTGGCGGCATCCGAGAGTTCGGGGAACTGGTAGACTGTTGTGCAGATGACCTCAGGCATCGACCTCCTCCCCGTTTAGCGCGGCGGCCAGCCATTCCTGGCTGCTCGTCCAGCCGACGGATTTCTGCGCGCCGAGGTCGATGACATGCGCGCCGCCGCCGAAGGCGTCGAGGCGCGGGCGGGAACAGGTCAGACCGTACTGAAACCCCCAGAGGCCGGTGAGCTCGAAGTCTTCTGCAAGGCGCAGCACGAAACGGATAACCGCCTCGACATCGCCGTGCTCGTCGTCATGGATCCAGAGCGTGCTGCCCTCGGGCGCGTCCTGGCGCTCAAGAGTGAAGCCCGAGACCTCCGGGTCATCGGCGTCCTGATCCGCGGCGCGCAAGCGCTGGAACAGGGCAAGGGCCCGGGCGGCCTTGTCGGGGCTGCCGACGTCGATCAGGCATGAGAAATGGGTGAAGTAATCCGCCATGGGGACCTCCTGAATGGGGAAAACCCGGCCGGGCGGCCGGGCGTTGTGTTGGAATGAAGGGGTGGTTGGGGGTAATCAGCCGTTTGGCTGGTCGCCCGCCGCCTGTCGCGCGGCATGGGCGCAGAGCATCTGCTGGTAGAAGCGCTTGCGCGAGGTCCGGAAGCCGCGCACGGCGCGCGTGTCGGGATGAAGCGCCCGGACCGCTGCGCGCAGGACGGCGTAAGGCGAAGCGGTCACCGGCAGGCCGAGGCGATGATAGGCCGGGTCGGTCATGTCAACTGACCTCGACCAAGGGCGAGGCGAGATGCGGATCGACCAGCGCCTCGATCCGCTCGGACCGGCCCATCCAGGGTTCGGGTCGGATGGCCTTCACCCAGTCGGCGAAGCTCGGGATGAAGCCGAGGTCTTCCTTCACGTGCTGTTCGCCGACCCAGCGGGTCGGGATGATGCGCCCGGTCGAAAGCGTGAGGGTCGGACCGAAAATCGTCTCGGCCATGAAGATACCCTCGGCATGGTGCCGCAGGGCCCGGTGCCGCAGGGCCCGGTGCCGAAAATCGGCGGTGATCTCCTTGCTTTGGTCGAACCATGCATGCACCGCGATGAAATCATCGACCGTGCCGCCCCATTTCTTCACTGAGGACAGGGCGTGGTGGTAGGGATGTGCCATCGTCGCCCCCTCAGAAATCGTGCGTGTAAAGTTCGGACGAGGTGAAGCGCTCGTTGAACTCGAGATGGATGCAGCGGGCGGCGGCGTCGAAGCAGAACTCGCCGTAGGCGCCGTCGTTGTTTTCCCAACCGTCATGGGTATCGGAGAGGAAGTCGTAGGTGAGCTGCTCGACAACATCCTCCAGTGACAGGCTGCGCATCTCGACCTCGGGATCATCCCACGTCAGCGCGGCATAGGGGATTTCAGTCGCGGGGAAGTCGACAGCCGTCTCGCCCGCCCAGGCGCCGATGCTTTCGATCTGGCCGCTGTCACCGGCCCCGTCGAAGGTCACGGTGACATGGGTGATGCCGGCGGCCATGAGGCCATCGAACAGGCGGTCTTTGTTGCATGGGCGCAGGGCGAGGGTCCGGGCGGTGCGTTCGGCATGCGCGGCAAGGATCGCCCCGAAATCGACGGTGGAAGGCCGCAGCGGGGCGGCCAGAGTGGGTTCAGTCTGGGTCATGAATATCTCCGTTCGGTGAGGACAGGTCAGACCCCCCGGGTGGCGCACTCCTCTGCCCCCCGAAGGCTCAAACCCTTCCCAGCCCTCCTCTGTCTCTCGGGCGTCACGCCGCGATCTGCAGCGCCCGGGCGGCAAAAGCGCGCCAGAGCGGGTCGACAAGGCGGGCATCCAGCAGATCAGCACGGTGACGAAGCCGCTGCGCCAATTCAGGCTCGTGCCAGTCAGTGGCGCGGCCAGCCTGGGCGCGCAGATGAACCGCCTCGGTCACAATGGCCCGCGCCTCAAGAGCATTGGCGACAGGGTGGCACCAAGCCACAGCGCCATGACTGGTGGCCCCGGCAAGAACCAGGCGCTGGTCGCAATCAAGGATCGCCAGAAGCTGCGGCGCTGCTTCAAGGCCGTTATCCTTTGCATACTCAAACGCCCCCTGCATGGCGTCGACCAACGTCGGGAAACGCTCAACGACCACGGGGGCAGCAGTGCCCGACATCAGGCCTGCCGGCGTCTGGTGCATCCGCGTCAGCGCGAAAGGCAGGCTGGGATCAGGAGCGACAGTCGGGCCATTTAGAACGGGGCCCATCGGACGCGGGCTCGGCTGGATCGGCAGGGGAAGGTCAAACATGGCAATGTCTCCAACGGCGCGGGAAGCCACTCTCCCCGCATCATCCGTCACAGACCAAACCGCCACCCTCTTCCTCGAAAGGGCGACGGTGATGGATCTGGCCACAGCGTCAGAGTTTGCCGAGGGCCCGCAGGCTCAGCTCCGTCCCGGCGCCGACGATGATGTGGTCATGCAGCGTCAGGCCGAGATACTTGCAGCCCTTCTGGATTTCCTTGGTCATGCTGAGATCAGCCTCGGACGGCGTCGGATCACCCGACGGGTGGTTGTGGATCAGGATCAGGGCGCTGGCGTTCAGCATCAGGGCGCGCTTGATCACCTCGCGCGGATAGACCGGGACATGATCAACTGTGCCGGTAGACAGAAGCTCATCGGCGATGATGCGATTCTTGCGGTCGAGATAGAGGACGTGGAACCGCTCGATCGGCCCACGCACGGTCAGCGCGCAATAATCCATCAGCGCCTGCCAGCTGCCGATAACCGGGTTCTGGCTGAGATAGCGGCCAAGGATGTCGCGGGCCTCAAGGATGACGGTTTCTTCCTGGGGAGTCATGGGTGTCTCGCTGAAATCCGCACACCGAAGCGTCCTATCCTTTCGGGACAAGGCCAAAGGCGTGCATGTTGAGAAAAAGGCTACAGCGACCGCCCCGGTGTCGGGCGATCGCTGCTTGGGCGCTCTATCAGCCCACCCGGTCGAGGAGCTTCTTGGCGCGCCCTTCCATGTCGAGGCGGGCATCCTGCTGGGTCTTGTCGCGCGCAAGCCGCGTGATGCCCTGCACGAAGTCGAAGATGCTCTCGGGCGGGCGGCCTTCTTCCATCAGCACTTTCTCGATGATCTTGCCGGACTCCGCCTTCGAGAAGCCCCGCTTGCGCAGAAAATCCGCGCGATCCTCGTCGCTGCGCGCCACGATCTGCTGCCGCGCGGCCTTGATGCCGTTCACGAAGCCCTGCGGCGAGGAATTGGCGAACCGCGTCAGCGCCGGGGCCGCCTCATGGGCAAAGCGGGAGGCGGCGTATTTCGAATGCCGGATCCGGATCTCCTGAAAATCCTCGACGCCCCAGAGATTGCGGTTCTGGCACACCGCCCGCAAGTAGAAGCTCGCCATGCCAAGGGTTTTCGCGCCCACCTCGGAATTCCAGCAGTAGAAGCCCCGGAAGTAGAGATCAGGAGAGCCGTCGGGCAGTCGACCCGCCTCGATCGGGTTGCGATCATCGACCAGGAACAGGAAGACATCGCGGTCCGAGGCATAAAGCGTGGTCGTGTCGCGGCTGATTTCGACATCGGGGTTGTAGACCCCTGTCGACCAGTCCAGCACGCCCGGCACCTTCCAGCGCGTGTCGCCAGTGCCATTGCCCGCGATGCGCTGCACCGCCTCGACCAGCTCGAAATCGTGGATGCGGCCATAGTCGGGGCCCGTCACGGCGCGCAGTTCGGAGCGGCCGTCTTCGGTCTCGAAGGTTTTGACCTGTTCGGCGCGGTGGTTGGTCAGGCCGTATTGCAGGTTGATCCCCGCCAGCGGCGCAGGCAGCTGCCGCAGGTAGGAGGCCGGTGCGCCAACGATGCTGGCAAGCTGGCCAAACGCCCAATGCGTGGGCGCGACCGGTTCTTGCGCCTTCGGCAGCATCAGGTGCAACCGCTCGGGGTTGTCGCGCGCGGCCTCGACCCGGATGTTCGCCGTCTGCACCACACGGCTGCGGCTGCGTTCCGACCGGCCTTTCACATTGGCCCAGAGATCGTCGAGCGACAGATACCGCTCGTCATCGGGCCGGTTGAACCATTCGGACGACACCCGCCCGTTCCGCTCACCCCGGCTTACATCCACTTTCCAGCCACCAGCCCCCATCGGCTGCACCGGATCCAGAACTTCTACAACGCCCATCGGCTATCTCCCGCGACGAGCGCCGGGAGCCACTCTCCCAGCCTTCAACCCGTCACCGGGAAACCGGCCCTCCTCTCGCTCTTGGGTTCACAATGGCGAATTAGAGCAAAGCGGCAGTGTGCGAGGCTTGCGGGTAGTCATCGGTTTTGGCTGTACTGGACGTCGCCCAAGACCCGCACGACGAGCAGGCTGGCCTTGTGGGCAGCGTAGGCCTGCTGGCGTGTGGAAGGCATCTTCGGGTCGTTGTACCGAACCGAAGCGTCACACTGGATGTCTGCAATTAGGTGGCGAAGGTCGAGGCCTCGGATTGATTTGGCAAGGACGGCATGCGGCTCTTTCAGCTTGTGCCCCCATGGAACCTCGTAATCCCCGATGATGGCAATCAAGCCCTTCATGAACTTCTCGGTCATCTGTAGCGAGGACCACCGGGCTTGCCCCCAGTTCGGGGATTGGTTGGTCATATGCGCGACTGCTGCGAACCAATCCTGTTCGGCGGCGGCGAACATCGGGTCGGACTTGCGGAACCGCTTGAATGCATCACGAACATCTAGCCCGACCACGAACAGCCCGTAGACCTCGTTCAGGTCGTCGTCGGAAAAGTGCTTCAGGCGGGCCTCAGTGATGCCCGTCAGCGAGACGCATGCGTTGACGTTGAGAACCTGTGTCCCAACTCTGTTCCAGGTGTGGCTGGGCAGATCGCGTTTGGCCTCGATGACCACTGTCCCGTAGATCAGTGGAATCCGCATCTCCCAGATGTCCCCATCCGCGAGGACCGCGACCTTGGCCTTCTCAGAGAAATCGGTCTTGATCAGGTCGCCATAGACCTCTTCGTACCAGCGGTGAATGCGGTCGGTGTATACGCTGGTCGCGACCAGTTCTGCCGGTGCACCGGGCGGGAGCTTCGCAATCGGAAGACTGATGCGGAACCTATTTCCGAACTCGAGCACCGCCATTATGGGGCGTGAGTGCGGCGGTATTGCCTTTTCCTTGAGCGACTGGTCGATCTCGCGCAGGATGGGTGTGATGTCGTCAGGTATTTGCATAGTGCGATGCTACCCACGGTGGCGGGAAAGGGATACAGGATGCTGCCATTTTTCCGTCGAAAGGCCGAATCGCAACCGACCGGTGACTGGTGGACGGAAGCGTTCACGCCGGAGGAACACGCGACCATCGAAGGGGTCTTCGCGCCACTCGGCGGAGGCACGGCGGAAAGCCTTGCGCGGTCGACCAATCCGAACAGCCTCGGCGCACTGGCTGAATACCTGAAGAAGGAGCACCTGCGCCATCTGGGGTACAAGCTGCTAGATCGGGCGGACACGCTGGTGAACGAGAACGTCCCGGTTCTTAACCTGCACTTCTACTTTGCGGTCAGGGGTGGGTTCTATTACCGGTGGCGCGATCACGATCCGTTCGCCTTGGACGAGGCAGTGAAGAGTTTCGAGCGCCAGATCGGGCTCGGGGCTAATGTCGCCCGGTTCTTCCGCGAGGACAAGAACTGGGGCTTCATCCCTGCCCACGCGGGCTACCGGCAGCTTCGCATCATCGAAGAGAAGCGCGGCAACTGGACCTTGGCGAGGGCGCTCTGCGAGCAAGCGAAAGCCGAGGGCTGGGCAGATGACTGGGACCACCACATCGGTAGGATCGACAAGAAGCTGGCGGCGATGAAGACGCAAGACTGAAGTTTAACAGACCCGGCGGGTTGTCCCGCCGGGCCCGAGGGGGAGACCCCGTTCTTAGAACGGGATCTCATCGTCGCGATCGACCAGCTCGGGGTTTTCGTTCTCGGCCGACTTTGGGCGGCTCAGAAAGTCGACCTTCTCGGCGATGATCTCGCAGCCGTAGCGGTCGTTGCCCATGCTGTCGATCCACTTGCTGTAGTGGATGCGGCCATGGACGAGGACCTTCATGCCCTTTTCGCAGTGCTCGGCGACCGTCTTGCCGAGACCGTTGAAGCAGGTGATGCGGTGCCATTCCGTGTCCATGATCCGGTAGCCGTTCTCGTCGCGCAGGACGCGACCTTCCGAGAGGCGGGGGCGTGAGGTGGCAAGGCTGAAGTTGGTGATGTTGGTGCCGCCCTGGGTGGTGCGGGTTTCGGGTTTTTGACCGATGTTGCCGGCGAGGATGACGATGTTTTGCATGATTAGCTCCTGTGTTTCCTGTCTTCGGGACCGTCCCTTCGACAAGACCCGGAAAAAGCCCGTCGGGTGATGCGTGCACGGTGGACAGCATGGACACCGGAAACCCCCAAAGGACCGGGGTGGAGCGGGTAGGACGCCATAGGCGGCCAACACGGCCCGGGCTGACGCGGGGTTGCGCGCAGGCAAGCGAACGGGATTAGGGGATTGTCAGTCGAAGGGATGGCCCAGAAGACAGAGATGCGCGGGGAGCCCATGCCAGACCCTGTCATCCTGCCAATCGGGACTGCCTGAACCCAAGCCCAGCACCCCACTAGCGGCCAAGATTATGCTCGTCACCTGCCTCCCCTCCTTCCGGGAGTTGCGGCACCCTGCCGCGACAGGCTATCGATACCGGATCATTCAGGACACGGAGCGCACCAATGGCTGATTACGATCTCGAGGCACTGTCGCTCGGCGAGCTGAAGAAAATGCGGAAGGACGTCGCCAAGGCGATCTCCACCTATGAGGATCGACAGAAGGCGGAAGCCCGCTCCAAGGTGGAAGCTCTCGCCCAGGATCTGGGTTACTCCCTGGCCGAACTTGTCGGCACCGAGACGAAAACCGCCCGTGCGCCTGCGCAGCCGAAATACCGGCACCCTAACCTGTCGCTCGCCTGGTGCAGCCGGGGTCGCCAAGGAAGTAGTATGGCGAACGCACCGTCAAGATAGGGCCCACCACTAAGGTTTTTTCCAGAACCGTATCGCCGAACCTTCGAAATTCGCGAGCGCTTTAGCGACATTCACGCCGCCTAGGATTTCAGTACTTGATGCCAGAGGATGGAAGCGGGGGGCGGTTGTTGTCCAGTTGCCCTCCGCGTCGCAATGGTGATGCGCGGCACCAGGTACGAGGTGTTCCTCAAGCGGAATGATGGCGCGCGGGTTATGATAGACGTTGAGTCCTTCCACCCAGCTCTCATGGTATCCTTTGGCGTTCACGATCGCCTTAAAGAGCAGCGGGTCCCTCGCTACGGGATCGGGGTCGACGACAGTGCCAGTACGCGTCATCAAAACATTGCCCGCGTCGAACCCGGCCAGAATCCCCATTCGATTGAATTTTGAGATCGTACCAGCGGTTGTGGAGATAACGGCGCTGACATGTTCTGAGTCCGGAATGTCAAAGAAGCCGGAGGGTATCACCTTGTCCCCCCAACGGTGCTCAATGATCTTTATGGGCTGAGCTACGGCTCTTCCTTGCTCGTCGCGTGCGGCGTCAAAGGAGTACCCGTAGAGATACCGCTCGAGTGCGGATCGGGTGTGGATCATGGAGCCGGGCGATGAGAAGTCCGCGATTGCAAACACCAGCGGCACACCAGCGATCTGCTCCTTTTCCCAGTATTTTTTCCTTAGCTTGCTGAACAATGGGCTGCCGAACTTTATCGGCATATAGTCCCACAGATACGCTTCCATCTGTTCCTGGGTCTCAACGGGCGGTGGCGGAACAATTTCAGCGCCTCGCCGAGTCGGTCCAACCGTCACCGCTTCGACGGCGATGGGCCCAAACAAGCTTGTGCCGATGAAGTCGGGCACAGCATGCGTCACATCCAGGGAAAACCCAAGTTCGATTAGCGTCGCGAAAAGGTAAAGTTCCCAAATCCGCTGGTCGAAAGCGGTGGACTGGAACTGCTCCACGAAGTTTCCATCTAGATCCTCGTGCCACCGCATCATTGGTTCGATTATGCCCCGGGCAGGAAAGAACCCAATTTCGGATGCGACCTGCTGGAAGTCCGGGTGCAAGACATCCAGTGGGTGCATAAGAGTGAAGAAATTGACCGGCTCCCCCCTTTCATCACCTTGGTGATGAAATTCGTCCGGCTCATCGAGCAAATTGGTCATCAGTTCCGCCAATGCGTCGTGCGCCAGTTCCGGGCTCTCGAGGAAATTGGTCATGGAAGTCCACCGGAACCGCAATTTCGCGTCCCGGCCAAAGGCCATTCCCGCGAAGTCACCGTCTGTTCGGTCCCTGATGAGCAGGCCGAGAATGCTCCCATCCTCTGCCTCGTAGTAAGCCAGTTCCTCACCAGTCAAAACTGCCCTCGGGTGCCGGGCATAGCCAGCGATTGCATTGAAGCGGAGTTCGGAAATTTCCTTCAAAGCAAGTCCTTTAACACTGCTGTCGATGTTCACGTACGGTGTCAGATTGAACGAGTGTTGCAAAGGTCGGCTTTGGCAAGGCCTGCTGATAGTCCTTGAGGGCTTCGACGCAACTGCGCATGTCCGCTGCCCGGCCAACCCTGCGCACCACGATCTGCTCAGGGCCGCAGACCGGCGTTCCTCAGATCGGCATCGCCGATCACTTGGTCGCCGATAGGCCCGGAGGCGCACCTGCGCGGTGCCCGGGCCCTCGGGAAGTGAGGCCAAAGCCTCACCCGAAGGGATCGTACTCCGAGACGATCACGACCTCGTCGCCGTCGATTTCATCGGCGGGGACGGCGCCGAAGGTTCCATCCCCTGCCTGGAAGACGACGATCGAGACCATGAGCGTGGCGGCGAGGGAGGCGGCGAAGGCGTGTGCATCTTTGCGGGACATCTGTTTGGCTCCTGTCTTGGAGGCGGGGGACCATCCCCCGCGCGACAGGACCTCGAAGGCCCGAATACTGGCTGACATCACCGGGTGCGTTCGGCTCGTCCGAATCCGCCCGGCGGCACGGGCTCGCCCGTAGTCCGACCCCTCGCGGGTTGATCTCGAAGACAGAATTTGGGCCAAGGAAGGGAATGGCGAGCGGGGGATGGTGCCCTGACGACTGGAGCCGGTTGTCCCGCTGATGCTTTTGCCGCCAGCCTCCCGGCCAAACTCTTGGTTGAAGACGTCCTTCCTTGGGGATGGTTCCTTTGGCGCCCCGCGAACTCAAAGGACGAGGTTGTGATGGTTGAGAGGCCCGCGCTTGGGCGGGCCCCTCGGTTTCAGTGGGCTCAGGCGGCCAGGTCCGCGCCCCCTGCCCTTTCGCCATCTTCATCGCCAACGATTTCAAGTCGCGCATTGCGGTATCCTTCCTTGGCGATCCAAAGCTCGGCCGCAGTGACAGATTCCGCCAAATGCAGCAGCTCCGTGTTGCCGCCGAAGTCGAGAAGCACGCGGACCTGCCCGGGCTTCGGTTCCTCGGCCACCTCGAAGACGAGGGTGCTGTCAGCAGAATGGCTGCGCATGATGGTCACGAGGATCACCCCGTCCGAGGAGAAGTTGCCCTCATGCAGCGTGAACGACGCGGGTGCCGTCCAGGTCGCGTAAAGCCGGGGTGGTTCCTTTTTCACAAGGCGGCCGACGCCGTTCGAGCGCTCCCAGGCCGCCAGCTTCTTGGTGAAGCGTGCCGGTGGCTTGGGGCTGCCGTCAGTGTAGCGAATGAGCGCCCCGAGGGGGGCGGTGTCGATGATGGTTGTTGCAGACATGATTCCTCATTCTGAATGCGAGTAATCGCATTCATCTTATTGATATTGTTACGTTATAGGGTGATTGGAGGCGGAATCTCCGCCCCCCACTGGATCACGTTATTCCGCGGCCAGCATCGATGCGCCTTGAGCAGGCAGGTCATCCGTCAGGAATGCAGGAAGGTCAGCTTCACTGACGCTGTCAGCCACTTCGGCATCCGCCCCCTGGCCTTCGGCACAGTCCTCACCGTCCAGCGCCACGAGATCGTTCCGGCGCAGGACCTCGGGCAACCAGCCGCTGCCCTTCAGCAAGCGCTCGGCTTCACTGGCCATCTCGCTTTTCTTCAGGTGATCGAGGAGCTGGGCAGTCCCCTCCCCTTTCGCTTCGCGCACGGCCTCGAGGATGCGGGCCTTGGGCACGCGGTTGAGATAGGTGTCGACCGTCGGCTCCCAGCCCGCCTCGACCATGTCGAGATCTGTGGCACGCGCCACGAGATCGGAATGCGCCATCCGCCGGGTCAGACCGCCTGCGGAGATGCCTGCACCGTATGGGTTCACCTTCTCATGCAGCGCGTTGACGCCGAAGCTGAGGCAATGCGCCAGCAAGGCCAACCGACTGCCCTGATCGAGGACCGTCAGATAGTCCCAGAGCGCTGCATCATCGCCAAGCGGCAGATCGGCTTCCCATTCCGCATGACGCTCGTCGACCAGCTTCGCCACCACGCTGTCTTTCAGATCGGGCGCTTGCGCTGACATATAGACCTGACGCACGGATGCCTCGAGACAGCTGCCCGAAGCAGATGAGGTGCGGAAGGTGTCCGTCACCAGCTTCAGGAGCAGGAGTGTCAGCGCGACATCCGGCGAGCGCCCGATCGCTTCACGCAGCGCCAGCGTCCGGTGGGCCGTCAACTCCATGACCAGCCGCTCGGGCAGCGGCTTCAACGCCCCGTCGTCCTCATCCTCCGGCAAGTCAGCTCCGATCGGCTGACCACCCGACATGATGACGGTTCCGCCAGGAGCGGCACTGACATGGCTATCGGTGAGATTACGATCATCCCCCCGCCCCGCCACCGCAGGATCAGTACCATCCTGGACCGCGGTCTCGTCAACGGGCTCATCCTCTGGACGCACATAGCCGCGATAGACGGCCAGCGCGCCGTAGCGGTCGAGCGTGACGAACGCCCCTGCCCGCCCGATCTCCTCCGCGTCGAAGATCAACGGCCGGGTCTCGATCTTTTCCATCTCCGTTTCCAATACGCCAAGCCGCGTGTCGATCTCGTCGGGGATGTCATCCTGATCCGCGTATTCCTCCTCGAGCGCTCGGTACTCGGCGAGCAGCTTGGCATGAGCTGCACCTTCGTCATCCGTCATCGGTGCCGGATCACCAGACAGAGACCGCAGCCCGTGACTGTAGCCGTAGGGCAGGTCAAGCGCGACCTCGATCCACTTCCAGCCCTCAACCGCAACCGTCTCAGCCTCGGCCTGGAGTTTTTCCGTCACCAGCCGATCGAGCAGGGCAGGGTCCTCGAGCCAGCCACCGTCATCGCCCTGAAAGAGGTCATGCAGCATCGTGCCGCCCGCTGCTTCGTAGGCCTCAACACCCACAAAGACCGCGCGCCGGTCAGACGCCCGGACCGACGTCTCTGTCAGCATGCGCCGGATCTGGAATGGCTCCTTGTTCCAGGATGAATGGATCACATCCCAGACCTGAACCTGACGCGCATGATCGGGGTTCACGGTGAAGGCCATGAGCTGCTCCAGCGTCATGCCATCCTCGGCATAGACCTCAAGCAGTGCAGGGGCGACGGAGGCGAGTTTCAGGCGTTGCTTCACGATCTGTGGCGTCACGAAGAAGGCCGCAGCAATCTCTGCATCGCTCTGACCCTTGTCGCGGAGGGACACAAACGCGCGGAACTGGTCGAGCGGGTGCAGGGCGACGCGCTGCATGTTCTCGGCCAAGGAATCGTCCTCGGCGAGGATGTCGGACGCTGCATCCCGCACGATGCAGGGAATGGGTGTCGTCTTTGCCAAACGCTTCTGCTTCACCAGCAGGGACAACGCTTGGAACCGCCGTCCACCGGCCGGGATCTCGAACTTGCCGGTCTCGGTCCCATCGTCAGCCAAGACGTGCCGCACGCTCAGGCTCTGCAAGAGGCCGCGGCGGCCAATGTCTTCGGCCAGTTCCTCGACGGATACGCCAGCCTTGATGCGCCGCACGTTGGACTGGCTGAGCACCAGCTTGTCGAAAGGGATATCCCGTGAAGGGGACAGGGTGATTTTCTGGACAGGTTTCGCCATCAGTTTTTCTCCACGACGGGCGTCGGAAGCCACTCTCCCGATCTCACTTCCCGTCAAACCCTTCACAACCACTCTCTCCCTCTAAGCTGGGTTAGAAAGTTGGCCATGGCCAACTAAGGGGCACCTCGATTTTTGACTGTTTTCTCGACTATGGAGCAGTTGGCGCAGCCTGAAGGGCTTGGAAGGCCGTCAGTTGACGGGTTGTTGCGTCGG